>SMXE01000110.1 GCA_004357015.1 Caldithrix sp. | reverse complement strand
TACCTTTCGAGATAAAGCCGTGTTCGTGTCTGATTTCACCGCGCGCAAAGGCCTCGGTCAGATAGCGCGCATACTCTGCATTGGTCACTTCGTATCTGCCGATTTCGAAGGCACTAACAAATACCTCGTGTGCCGGCTTTTCGTCATCGAGGCCGTTGTCATCTCCCATTTCGAAAACGCCAGCCGGTATCTCCACCATGTCAAAGCGGCTTGGATGCTGCAGTTGAATCTCTACCTCGCTGTTCGCGATCAAACCGTGATAACTCGCCTGTACCGTTTCAATTCCGGTCATTCCGGGAATCGTCTTTAGCAGGCCGTTCCCCTCGATGCTTGCCGCCACGCCCGGGCTGACCGACCATGCAACTTTGTCTGTTGCCAAACCCTCCGAGCCATCCTGAAAAGTCACGGCCGCCATAAATTGCAGATCGTCACCCGATTGGACACTGGCCAGAACTGGCGAAACACCTAGGAATCCGGCTCTCCTCGTCACTTCAACATCAACTGTTGTGACTTCCGACCCGTATTCAGCCCGAATCGTTTCAATTCCAATGACATTGTTGATCGCCGTAAACAGCCCATTTCCATCAATCGTGCCCACGAGAGCTGGCGAATTACTCCAGAGCGTCTGCGGCGTGACGTCGGTGGTGGACCCGTCCGAATTGGTCAGGATCGCATTAAGTTGCATGCGGCCTCCTGAGTAAATGCTCAAATCGTCAGCCCGAATCTCAAATTTTGCAGCGTCCATTGGGCCGGTAGGATTGTCGTTGTCGCTGCACCTGAAAGAAAAGATCAAAAGAAACAACAAAAGTAAACTTAAGATCATCGAAAACTTTGTTCGAAGCTCGAATTCCATACATCCTCCTGGAAGCTTAGCGGGGTCCATAACGCCTGCCTATTCGAGAATTTGACGAAGACACGTCCAATTCGAAGCCAGTTAGAACCGAAACTAAGCGGTCATGAAATAAAAATGTGGAGTGATTGTTTCCTCTTAGCCTTAAAGGCTAGAAAGACTTCCTGCGAAGTCCAGCCACATGAAATACATTCTAACATTTTAAATTATTCCATTTAAAGTTGTACAGGTTTTGTGAATTGCATACGAACTATCAGAATAGAAATTTGTAAATTTGTTGCAATTTGTGATCATTTTGCGGATATTCTTTGGAAATGGTATACGCTACTGACATCACCTTTTTGCCATCACGTCACAATTGCATCTCCGGTCTTGAACTAAAGTAAGGCACATAATCAAGGAAGGAAGAAAATTAGGTGGATTTTGACACGCTTGTCGATGCAGCCAGGACTCGTCTCAGAGTCAAGGTGTCACGCCGAGAGAACTCCAATCGTCAATTTGCGACAGACGTGCTCGCAGGTTTAACTGCCAGTCCGAAGTGTTTGTCGCCGAAATATTTCTACGACACCACAGGCTCTCAGCTCTTTGAAGAAATCTGCAACTTGCCGGAGTACTATCCCACGCGCACCGAACGTGGCATCCTACAGCAGAACGCAGACGAGATTGCCCGGGACTGCGACCACGACATGGTGCTGGTCGAGTTTGGCAGCGGCAGCTCATCCAAGACACGCCTGCTCATCGAGGCTTTTCTGCAATGCAACCGGCGTCTGCATTACATGCCCATCGACATTTCCAAATCCATGCTTATCGACAGCGCCAAAGCCCTGCTGAACCGCTACCCGGAATTAATGATTACTGCGCTCGTTTCCGACTATCTTGTGGCTTTGCAGGCGATTCCTCACTACGTGACGCAAAATAAGTTGATTGTCTTTCTCGGTTCCAGTATCGGCAATTTCGACAACAAGGATGCTGTCGCGTTTTTGCAAGCCATTCGAGCCACTATGACCGAAAATGATAGGTTGCTCATCGGAATGGACATGCTGAAATCCAGCGAGATCCTGGTTCCGGCCTACGATGATGCGCAGGGCGTAACAGCCAGATTCAATCTGAACCTGCTCACTAGAATCAACCGTGAGCTGGGCGGCCGATTCGACCTTTCCCGATTCCGCCACAAAGCCTTATTTAACCAAGGTGAAAGCAGAATAGAGATGCACATCGAGAGCCTCGAAAATCAGTCGGTTGAGATACGCGGAATTGCCCGGACCATCACATTTGCGCGGGGCGAGACCCTTCATACGGAAAACTCCTACAAATACTCCAGGCAATCCATTCAGCAGATGGCTGCCCGCTCCGGCTTTGCTGTTGTGCAGCATTGGCACGACGAGCAGGACTGGTTCAGCTTGAACTTGTTCGTTCCCCTTTAGACGTGACTAATTTATAGACTGTGCGCGCTTCGCTCTGCGCTTCTCGCCACCAGATTACACATAACCGAGTATCATTACATTTATCCCAAAACTACTGAATCTGAAATGGAGCACTTTGCCCTGAATGGAAACCATCGCTCTCAAAAATATCAGCAAGTCTTATCAGGGCAAACCGGCTCTGCGCCAAATTACATTCTCTTTTCCCTCAAATACGACGACGGCCGTAATCGGTCCCAGCGGCAGCGGTAAGTCAACCCTGTTGCAACTCATTAACGGCCTGCTTCGCCCCGATGCCGGTGACATTCACGTTTACGGCCAGTTGATCGACTACAACGGTCTGCCCAATCTGCGACGACGGATCGGCTACGCGGTGCAAGGAACCGGCTTGTTTCCACACCTCACGGTTGCAAAGAACATCACCCTGCTCGCTCACCTGCAAAAATGGGAGCATGAGAAAATCAAACGCAGGCTCCAGGACCTCATGGAACTTGTGGACTTGCCGCAGGACTATGCAAAAAAATATCCGCACCAACTCAGCGGCGGCGAGCAGCAGCGCGTTGGGCTGTGCCGCGCCATGATGCTCAATCCCGGCATTTTCCTTCTCGACGAGCCCTTCGGTTCCCTGGACCCGCTGACACGAAACGAAATTCACCGGGAGTTCCTGAAACTACAAGAAGTGGAAGCGCGCACCATCGTGCTGGTCACGCACGATTTGCGCGAGGCGATCAAACTGGCACGGCAAATCATGATTTTGAATCAGGGAAAGATTGAACAAGTTGGTACCCAGAAAGAAATTTTGAAAAACCCCGCAAGTGAATTTGTGCGGCAATTCGTGCAGCTGCAGTTGGAAGACGACATTTCTTACGCCGGAACCTGAATTTGATTGGTAAACTGACAATATGTGCGGCCATTTTCGCACTCTCGACTGCCGGAATCAGCCAGCCTATCAAGATCGGCTGTAAGCATTTCAACGAGAACTACATTCTGGCGGAAATCATGGCGCAACTTCTGGAAGCGCGCGGCTACCAGGTAGAACGCAATTTCGGACTGGGCGGCACCCTGATTTGCTACCAGGCGTTGGTGAACGGCGAAATCGATATTTACCCGGAATACTCCGGCACGCTGGAGCAGGCCATTTTGAAGCTGGATAAAAAGAGGAGCTTGGCTGACTTGCAGGCATTGCTGCAAGAGACGACCAACCTCGCGTTGTTCGACTCTTTCGGCTTCAACAACACCTATGCGCTGACCACACGAGCAGAATTCGCCCGAGCGAACAATTTGTCGACCATTTCCGATCTGCGCAATCAGCCGGATTTGCGTTTTGGCCTGAGTTACGAATATCTCGAACGCGGCGACGGCTGGGGCGCCCTGGCGCAATTCTACGGTCTGCCGCAGCGACCGCTCGGCATGGAGCACAGCCTGTCTTACCAAGCGCTGGACGAGGCGAAAATCGATGTGATGGACGTCTACTCTACCGACGCCGAAATCCTGAAGTACAATCTCGTCTTGCTGGAAGACGACCGCCACTTCTTTCCGGTCTATCTTGCCGCGCCCTTTGTGCGCAACGACCTCGATGCAGCGGCAAAGGCCATTTTGCAGCAACTCGCCGGCAGCATCGACGAGACCGAAATGCAACAGTTGAACGCGGAGGTGGCCATCGATGGCAAAACCTTCGCCGCAGTAGCCGACGCGTTCTTGCGCACGCGCGGCCTGAAGCCTGAGGACGGCCCGCGGATTTCAGAAAGCCAATGGGCACTCCTGGGGCACCGCACGCTCGTGCATCTCAAGTTGACGTCTGTGGCGCTGCTCGCCGCCATGGCTCTGGCCATTCCGCTCGGAGTTATGGTTTATCAATTGCCGAAGATTTCGCGGCCGGTCATTTATTTCGCTGGCCTGCTGCAGACGATCCCGTCGCTTGCGCTCCTGGCGTTCATGATCCCGCTGTTCGGTATCGGTACCAGACCGGCGCTGGTGGCGCTGTTTCTGTACGCACTGCTACCGATCCTGCGCAACACGTTTATTGCCCTCTATGCCATAGATCCGGTTTTAAAGAAGGTCTCCGTCGGCATGGGCCTCACCGCCTGGCAGCGCCTTCGCCACATCGAGATGCCGCTTGGGGTGCCCACCATTCTGGCGGGAATCCGCACGTCTGCGGTGATCCTCATCGGCACTGCGACCATTGCGGCGTTCATCGGCGCCGGCGGACTGGGCGAGTACATTGTCACCGGCCTCGCACTCAATGACATGGAGCTGATCATGCGGGGCGCCATTCCGGCGGCTATTCTGGCGATCGTGGCTGAACTGCTCTTTGAACTCATCGAGCGGCTGGTAGTGCCTAAGCATTTGTTACAACAACAAGCTCAGTGAGCGACCAACAAACATTTCTTTTGAATTTCCTTTCTGGGGGTGAATTCAACTCGGTGTCTTCTGTGATCGCAGTAGTTCATGAATTGGTCAGGGATTCCCTCTTGGGAGGGACAGCTTTGAATTCGTTTAGAATTCGGAGCAGGTCGGTAAACTCACAGCAACTGCACTCGGGCGGAATCGACGCCACTCTGGGGCCGGCAGGGTCATCAGTCCGGCCGGTTTATGAGGCGTTGACAAAAACCGCACGATTTGCTAAATTAGAAAAAGAAGTTGAGCAAGCCTACTGTCAATAAAGCAAAAGCAAAGGAGATCGATGATGGAATATACATTCAAACAACTTAAAAGCAAGACCGTGGCACAACTGAAAGAAATCGCATCCGGCATTGAGCATGAGGCGGTGCAAGGTTACACCCAGCTCACTAAAGAGCCGTTGCTCAAGGCCATCTGCACGGCGCTCAACATTGACATGCACGAACATCACGACGTGGTCGGCGTTGACAAGTCAAACATGAAAAAGCAGATCAAAGAATTGAAGAAAGAGCGCGACAAATTCCTGGAAGCGCACGACTCCAGGCAATTAAAAGCCGTACGGGGCGAGATTAAGAAACTGAAGAACAAACTCCGGAGAGCGATAGTCTGAGTTCGCTCACATTTTATTTCACCGGACTCATCATCACGCAAGGAAAGGAGCGCAAAACATGGGTAAAGGAGACAGACGTTCGCGACGGGGCAAAATCTGGCGCGGCACGCACGGCAAGTACAATCCGAAGAAGCGGAAGAAATCAAAGCCAAAGGGAGGAAAATAAGCGCAGACGAATTCTCTGCCAACGATGAAAAACGGGACAACAATTAGCTGAAAGCCAACCGGTAATAAAAAAACCTCTCATGGACTCGTGAGAGGTTTTCATTTTCAACCCGGGACTGTGGGCGATACTGGACTCGAACCAGTGACCCCCTGCTTGCAAGGCAGATACAGCCAATAAAATTAAATACTTGCAGACACAAATTGATTGTGGTTTGATTGTGAGTCGTTGAAAGATAGAAGAGAGATGTGAAAAGTCAAGGTCAGTTACCCCAAATCGCGCTTAATTCTCCCGCATTCAAAAAAATCAACCT
>SMXE01000109.1 GCA_004357015.1 Caldithrix sp. | reverse complement strand
TTTCGTCAACTTCTCATCATAAAGATGAGGATCGCAGCCAAAGTAGCGCAGGATGCTCTGCATAATCGGCAAAATAAGCTTCTCATGTTCGACAACAATCTGCCGGAAGAACGCTTCGAAACCCTGCTTGGGCCAGAAAACTTTCTCGTTGTAAGTGGAGTCGCCGTCCATATTAAATGCTCGCCGGCAAAAGACCCATCCTTCTACCAGATCCGGGTGAATTCGGGAAGTCTCTTTGATCGGAAAATACCCTTCGTTTACGGAACCGTACCGTTGCGCCAGATACTTCATGCGCTCATCAACAGTTGAGGATTCAAAAAACTCCCGGGTTTTTTCGATGCCCTGCTCATGAAGTTTCGGATCGACGCCGTGCCCTGCCAAAATCACAAACCCGATGCCCTCCATGGCATCACCAAGCTCTTCTGCGAATTGATTTTTGCCCGACTCTCCGCCGTGAAAAAATTGACTCAAGTCACAAGTTTTGATTTTGTACTCATTGTCAAACTGATCTTCATCGGATTCAGCCAGATGATAGGCCTGCTCCTTTTTAACTTGATCGTATTTGGTATATTCCTGATTGAGTGCTTTGATGCCTTTTTCTTTTGTTTTGTCCATTTTCTCTCAGCCTTTATTTTATGTTATTACTTCTCATTCTTTGTATTTTTTTGCAAAGAATTCCAAACAAAGATTATTGTCGAATGTATGAAAAGCTTTCAGCTATCAGCCGTCAGCTTTAAAAAACTGCATTGACATAGTCAATGAACTCCAAATAACACTCCTGATTTTGGAGTGAAGGGACTGTGTCACTTAAAAACCTGACAATTCATTCTCAGGCGCATCCTTAAAAAAAGCTGAAAGCTAATAGCTGACCGCTGATAGCTTCATCCTAAAGTTCGTTTCACGTCTCACATCTCACGTTTGCCAGGCGGCTTTGCCGCGCTATGTATCGCTAAAGATTCCTTTTCACAAACTCTGCAAAACTGCCCGGTGTGCGCCCCAATAACGCTGCCAAGGCTTTTGGGGTTCCTAAAAAATCATATCGTTCATAATAACGAAACATCTTCGACAGGGTGTCAATCCGGTAGTCGCCCAGGCCACTGTTTTTTGCTTGCTCTTGCCACATTTCAATACCGATTTCCTGCACTGAAACGCTTCGCTGGAGTTGTTCTTCGAGAATCGCGGCCACCTCTTTCTGGTTCAGAACATCCGGGCCGCTCAACTCGTATGTCGCACCTTCATGCCCTGGTTCCCTTAGAACCTTGATGGCCGCTTCGCTGACGTCCTCCAGGTCAACCATACTCAGCCGTGTCTTTGCCGCATATGGCACGGAATAGATACCATCCGTTAAAATTTGATGCCAATTCGCCAGGATATTTTGCATATAGGCAGCAGGTTGCAGAATCGTACAGGATAGACCTGAATCCAAAAGATGTTCTTCTACCAGAAATTTATGCCAATGATGCGGCATGGCCTGGATTTGCGGATGCAGCACGGAGTGATACACAAACCGCTCACATCCGGCTGACTTTGCACAAGCCACAACGAGTTGCCCGATGGCGACTTCGTCAGGATGCATATTCGGACAAATATGGTAAATTCCGCGGACATCCGCAACGGCTTCGTTGACCAATTCCTGATTCAGCATATCCCCGACCACAACTTCTTTCACGCCCAGTTGATTCAGGAGCGCAACCTGATTGTGGCGAAAAACCAGCGCCCGAACGGATTCTCCTTTCGCAGTCAAAGCCTGAATAATGGCATTACCCGTTTTGCCGGCAGCGCCGGTGACTAGAAACACTGATGTCTCCTGTACTCTCTCAACAAACGACTCATCACCAGTCGAAGAAAACAAGCGCCGTTTGTCTTTATTTATGACTTTTGCGAACTCTGTTTACCGATAACGTGAATGTTCCTGTGTAGCACGAATCTTGGACCCGGACCAGCGTTCGGTGAAACCATGTGAACCAGCCAGGGATGGACAAGAACAGCATCACCCGGAGATGCGCACAGTTCTTCAACCTTCACGGAAACGCCGTCAATGACATGTTCCCGGTTCATGAAGTAATCGACTCGTTCAGCGCTCATTGGTTCACCGGAGTTCAGCTCCCGCAACCACGGATCCGTAGTGTTAAAGCGATCTCGCAACACACCGTACTTTTGTCGTAGATCTTCTTCTGACAGCGTCGCTGCGAAACGTTCAGTAAGTCGGTGAGATCCCGAGACAACCAGCGTCCCGCCACCGCGAGGTCTTACTTCTGTCAGGTAAACAAATGTCTGCACACCAAATGTTGTGCCGATTTTATGGGTAAGCTGAAAATCGACATGCCAGTTGGCAGTCGGCAAAGCCCAGTCTGCCGGGGCACAATTTGGAAAACTGACAAGAAAGCCTCCCCAGTGTCCGGTTTGTTGCCAGGCATCGGCGCCAAGAAGCCCGTTGATTGCGCTCACCAGCGTATCGCTTTGCAAAGATTCAAAAACCGAAGTTTCGCGCAAAGACTTCAGTCCCACCCAGGGACCTTCAATGTTCCAGGTATCGGGGTCATTGCGTTCGACACCCCGGTGCTCATGGAGATAGTTCCAGATGAGTTCCGACGCTTCGATGGCAAGTCCTGGGTCGAAGCTGTTTCGCATCAGCAGAAAGCCGCGGTTGTCGTATTCGGTTTTTTGTTGTTCAGTGAACATAACTGAATGCGGCATGGTGTATGCGGTGGCGCAGTAGGGTGTGCGTTCGTGAAACCACATAAACCGGTAGCGATAACCTGACAAAAACGCTTAGAATAACTTCAATAATATCTGAAAACTGGGCGCGTTTTTGTTCAGGTTGATTGCGTCGTTATACATTTTTCCCAAACTAACAATTTGGCTAAACGCAGCCAGGAGAGGATTCGATCCTATTCCTAACTTAGTTCACTTAGCCTGATTGGTAATTCACGTATCGGCTTTCCCGTGATCCTGAGAATCGCGTTGGTCAGGGCCGGAGCCACGGGCGGCACACCAGGTTCCCCGACGCCACCGGGCGGGGACTGGTTCTCAACAATGTGAACATGTATTTCGGGCGTTTCATTGATTCGAAGAAGCGGGTAATCATGGAAGTTGCTCTGTTCCACGGCTCCGCTACTCACTGTGATTTTCCCGTGTAGTGCGAGCGTAAGACCAAAAACGACGGATCCTTCCATCTGCGCCTTAACACGGTCCGGATTGACATAGGTGCCGCAATCTACAGCACAGTCAACCCGGTGAACGCGCACCTTACCGTCCTTCACCGAAGCATGAACCACATGAGCTACGTATGAGACGAAGCTGAAGTGCGCGGCGATACCGAGAGCGTGGCCTTTCGGCCGATCTTTTCCCCAACCAGCCTTTTCTGCGGCGAGCTCGACCACATGCCGTAGCCGCCCGGTTTCATATGGATGGCGACTCAGGTCTTCTCCATAGGCCCCCTTATCACCTTCGAACAGCGAATTTAAATTGCGAGGCGGCCCTATGAGCTCGAGTAAGTAGTCTTTTTGATCGCGCCCGGCAGCTTGCGCCAGCTCGCCTGCAAACGCATTGAGCGTAAAACCATGCTGGATGTTGCATACCGAACGCAGCCATCCGATGCGGACATGGGCTTCGGCCGCTCCGTTTTCAAGCCGCATATTGGGAATATTGTAAGGGTTGGTCGTAAACCCTAGTCCAAGTTCACCGGAGCTCGCATGGTCAACGTTGGTCCGAAAGGTCGAGCTAATGCTGGGAAAAGTGGTGCGATGCACCCAGGCCGTTGTCTTTCCCTGAGCGTCGAGTCCGGCCTGCAGGTACTGTACGCTCGGAGCGTGAAAGTAGTCGAAGCGAATTTCGTCTTCACGCGTCCAGGTCACCTTGACCGGTGCGCCCACGGCTTTTGAGATGAGCACGGCCTCAACCACGTAGTCCGGTTTCGATTTGCGACCAAAACCACCACCGAGCAGCGTCACATGTACCGTGATTTTTTCGACCTCAACACCCAAGGTTTCGGCAACTGTTGTGCGAACAGCTTGCGGATCCTGACTGGGCGTCCAGATTTCACAGGTGCCGTCTTTCTTTACCCAGGCCAGAGCGCTCGGTGGTTCCATTGGGGCGTGGGCGAGCATTGGGACATGGTAAACGGCTTCCACCGTCTTCGCTGCCTCGTTCATTGCTCGCGTGACGTCACCTACCGTTCGTATCTCACGACCCGGCGATGTGGCGCTTTTCTCCATTTCGTTTCGATAGACTTCCGAATTGTGTGTCGCATTGGGACCCAGATGCCATTCAACCTCCAGCGCCTCTCGTCCCTTAAAGGCTGCCCAGGTATTTTCTGCGACAACCGCCAGGCCACCCAGCGCATTAAAAGCAGGAGGCAGCGTGGCAGCAGGAATTGGAATCACTTGACGTACACCCGGTATTGCCAGGGCGGACTTGGTATCATAGGTTTTTACTTTGCCGCCTATCACCGGACAACGCTCCACGGAAGCATAAAGCATGCCCGGAAGTTGGGCATCGATACCAAAAACAGCGGTACCGGTCACGATGTCACGATTGTCAACGCCGCGCATGGGCTTAGTGATGTAACGCCACTGGTCGCGAGATTTAAGCGTGGGGTTTTCTGGAACTTCAAGTGTCGCAGCAGTTGCGGCCAGTTCTCCATAACCCAGCTCCCTGCCGGTTGCCATGTGTTTTACAACATGATTCTCGGCGACACATTCCGATTCTGCCACACCCCATGTTTGTGCCGCCGCCGTTACAAACATCGCGCGTGCGGTTGCCCCGGCCTTTCGCCACTCATCGAAATGTTTACGCACACTACGGGAGCCGTCGGTGTTCTGATCGCCATACTTTGGGTCGCCATCGGCCTGCACGACATGAACCCGGTTCCAGCTTGCCTCCAGCTCATCCGCAATAACGGGAGGCATGCCGGTGCGAATCCCTTGACCCATCTCGGAACGAGTGCAAACGATAAAGACATCGCCGGCGTCGCTTATCCCGATCAAGAGGTTGGGTTGGAATGCAGCATCTGCCATGGTGCCCTGTGCGGGTATTTTGGTTTCCGGCACAAACTCGGTTTTGCTCCTGCAACCGATGAAGGCACCAAGGACAAATGTTGAACCTGCCGCCAGGGCCGTCCGTTTTAGAAAATCCCGGCGCGACATGTTAACGATAGTCGGGCGCTCACTTGTGTCTGGAAGTTCTTGTTCAAATAGAAACATGGTTTACCTCCCTTCAATCTCAGTGGCCCGCACAATAGCAGCGCGGATACGTGTATAAGTGCCGCACCGGCAGAGATTACCTGATTGATAACCATCGATGGCCTGGGGTGTGGGGTTTTCCTTTTCGCGCATCCAGGATGCCGCAGTCATGATCTGACCGGTCTGACAGTAGCCGCATTGTGACACGTTGAGTTCATCCCAGGCTAACTGCAGCGGGTGGGTGCCGTCTATGGAAAGGCCCTCAATCGTCGTCACTTCTTTGCCAACCGCTGCTGAGATCGGCGTGGAACAGGACCGGATGGCTTCGCCGTCGAGGTGGATGGTACAGGCTCCGCAGAGACCGATCCCGCAACCATACTTGGTTCCGGTGAGACGCATCAGGTCGCGCAACACCCAGAGCAGAGGCATGTCTGGCGACGCCTCCACAGTGCGCACCTCACCGTTAACTTTTAGCGCAAAAGTAGATACTGTCTGTAACAGATTGCTCATAACAGACTCCTTTGGTTAAAAAGTGATTATTTATAGTTTAACGATTTCGATCATCGCAATATAAATTATTAAATTATAAATTAAAATTATAGTAAATTAATTGACAAAAATAAGCCTTTTAACCCATTATGTGAATGGCATCTCGATTTAAAGAAAGGATTTGAACGGTGAAGTTCAACTCTGTTTTTTTATTTAAAGGTATCATAAATTTATTTTGGATTTTTCAGATTTAATGCAGTTCGGTGAATGGTTATCAATACGCAGCAGGGATGCTTCCAAGCTGCAACGACACTGTGCCACCTTGTGCACTAGGTATAACAGCGGGTTCATTCAATCTGCGGGCAACTTTCAATTTAAGACTGCTTTCCCTGGGACAGATCAAGGCAAAGCATTTCTTTTTCATTGCGCAGGTAAAGTTTGCCGTTTACCAAAGTCGGAACCGTCCAGCACCTGCCTTTTAAAACTTGGGCACTTGCTTTTTGGACGAATGCCTCGGGAGTGGCCTCA
>SMXE01000108.1 GCA_004357015.1 Caldithrix sp. | reverse complement strand
TGTGGTATTTGACTTCGTAATTCATGATGAAAGCCAATTCGTTCCTTGAGTAGATGACGGTATCGAGTTGGGCTGTTGAGAAAAGACGATTCGGATGAATTCCTTTACGGAAAGATGACGTTTGTCAAACGCCGATCACCTGCACGATGATATTGCGGTGCCGCGGACGGTTGTCGAAATCGATGATCACGATCTGCTGCCAGGTGCCGAGGATAAGCTTGCCACCCTGAAAAGGCACATCGAACGAAGGTCCGAGCAAGGCGGCGCGTACGTGCGCGTAGCCGTTGCCGTCGCCCCAGGTGGCGTCGTGGTGGTAGGTGACGCCCGTGGGCGCGAACTGTTCGAAGGCGGCAGGCAGGTCTTTGAGAAGACCAGGCTCGTATTCGATGGAGGTGATGCCGGCAGTGGAACCGGCCACAAATACCGTCAGATGTCCCTCTGACAGGCTGGACTGCCGCAGCAGGTCCTGCACATCACCGGTCACGTCAATGATGTGGGTATGTCCCTTGGTGGAGATTTCAAATGAACTGGTTACGACTTTCATTCAGTAACTCTCCTTTGCCGGCTCGAACTGCGTCATCTGCCAGAATTCGTTGAACCGGCTACGGATTTCGTCGCCGGACACTTCCTGCACGCGTTGCAGGCTGAATTTTTCCACACAAAATGAGGCCATTGCGCTGCCGTAAATGAGCGCTCGTCGGAAACTCTCACTGGACAGACCCCCGCTTCCGGCCAGGTAGCCCATAAATCCACCGGCAAACGTGTCGCCGGCGCCGGTGGGGTCAACCAACGCTTCCAGCGGGTAGGCAGGCGCCCAGAAAACCGCAGCGTCCGAAAACATCATCGCGCCGTGCTCACCCTTCTTGATGATAATAACGCGCGGGCCCATAGCTTGAATCTTACGAGCTGCTTTCACCAGATTTGACTCTCCGGAAAGTTGTTCGGCCTCGGAATCATTCACCAGCAAAACATCCACGGAACGAAGCACTTGCTGCAAATCCGGCAGGCTACCTTCAATCCAATAGTTCATGGTATCCAGCGCCACCAACTCCGGCGAATTGACCTGGTTCAGCACGTCCAGTTGCAGCTTCGGCGCAATGTTCGCCAGGAAAATATATTTGCTGTCGCGGTAGGCCTCGGGGATTTTCGGCTGAAAACTTTCAAAAACGTTGAGGCGGGTAAACGTCGTGTCACGTGTGTTCATGTCGTCATGATAAATGCCGCCCCAGCGAAACGTCTTGCCCAACTTCGTTTCAAGCCCACGCAAGTCGACATTTTTCTGTCTCAAGAATTCAAGTTGTGACGGATCGAAATCATCGCCGACGACACCCACAAGATTCACGGGGGCGAAACAGGACGCTGCGGCGCTAAAGTAGACTGCCGCGCCGCCCAGCGCGTCTTCAACAGAACCAAAAGGAGTTTTCACTGTATCCAGCGCAACCGAGCCGACAACCAGAATGCTCATCTCACTTTCCTTCCTTGCAAGGTGTATGCGGTTTCACATCCGTTCCGGCGCCGACACACCCAGCAATTTGAGCGCATTTGCCAGCACGATTTGTGTGCATCTTATGAGAACCAGGCGGGCGTTGGTCAACTCCTTATCATCCGTCACCACCCGATGGTGATGGTAAAAACGATGGAATGTCGCCGCCAATTCTTGCAGATAGGTGGGTAAACGGTGCGGCTCGAGATGTTGGGCCGCCTTTGAAACCAGGTCCGGGAACTCGAGCAGTTTCTTTATTAAGTTGATTTCCTCTTTTTGGCCGAGCAATTTGAGATTCGCCTGCTTTGGAAACGGCACGTCTCGTTCTTCTGCGTGTTTGATGATGTTGCAAATGCGGGCGTGCGCGTACTGTACGTAATAAACCGGGTTCTCCTCTGAGGTGTTTTTGGCGAGATCCATGTCAAAATCGAGCGGACTTTGCGTCCGCCGAGCCACGAAAAAGAAGCGTGCGACATCGACGCCAACCTCTTCGAGCAGTTCCTGCATCTCAATGATCTTGCCGGCGCGCTTGGACATCTTCACCACTTCGCCGGCCTGCAGCAAATTGACTTGCTGGATGATGATGACATCAAAGCTGCCTTCGGGGTAGCCAAGCGCCAGTAGCGCTGCTTTCATGCGCGGAACGTAACCGTGGTGGTCCGGTCCCCACAGATCGTACAGCCGGGTAAAATCCCGATCGTACTTGTCTGCATGGTAGGCAATATCCACGAGAAAATAGGTCGGCTCACCTTCGCTTGTGACAAGCACGCGGTCCTTTTCATCGCCAAACTGCGTGGACTTAAACCATTTCGCACCCTTTTCTTCGTAAACAAAGCCCTTCTCCGAAAGCGTGTCCAGAACCTCCCGGTGCGCATTCCGGTCACGCAGATCGCTTTCGCGAAACCATATATCAAAATGAAGACCGTATGCACCCAGCACGTCCTTCTGCGACTGCAGAATTGTGTTCAACGCAAGCTCGGAAAGCTCCTGCCACCGTTTCTCTTCTTTCAGATTGGCGAATCTATCTCCGTACTGCTCCAAGAATGTTTTGGCCAGTTCGCCAACGTAATCGCCGTGGTAGCCTTCATCCGGAAACACCTCATCTTTGCCGAGCAACTTCATGTAGCGTGCACTCACCGATTTGCCCAGCAGCCGCACCTGCCGGCCAGCATCGTTCACGTAATATTCTTTCTCAACTGTGTAGCCAACAGCCTTGAAGAGCTCGGCCATTACATCCCCAACTGCTGCGGCACGTGCGCTCACCACGTTGAGCGGCCCGGTGGGGTTTGCGCTCACGAACTCAATCTGCACGCGCTCACCGTTGCCGCAATCGCTCCTGCCAAATTCGGCTCCGGCGGTCAGAACATCACTGAGCGCCGCCTGATAATAGCCATTACCAAATCGAAAGTTGATAAAACCGGCACCGGCGACCTCGGCACCGGCAATAATCTCCGCGTCTACATCCAGCGCCTGCAGGATATCTGCGGCAATTTCGCGCGGATTCCTGCGCAGTTTGGACACCAGCACCATGGCGACATTGGTCGCCAGATCGCCATGCTCCGCAACTTTGGGCCGGTCAAGGGTGATCTGAAACTCGTCGTCTACGAACCCTTTCTCCTGAAGCGCCTTCCTCAGCTTCTCGCGTAGATACTGCTCTCCGGTCATCATTCCTCTTCTTTCACTTCCACTTTATCGGCATCGCCCCAGAGTCTCTCCAGACTATAGAATTCGCGCTTGTGCGGTTGGAAAACGTGTACGATTACATCGATATAATCCAACAAGATCCACTCCTGAGCACGAGCCCCTTCCACGTGTAGTGGCCGGTTCTTTTCCTGCTTTAGTTTATCGACGATGTGTTCTGCAATGGCCTTAACCTGGGTGTTTGTTAAACCTGTACAGATCACGAAGTAGTCAGTCATGGAAGTGAGCGGCTGCAAGTCCAGAATGATAACGTCGGTGGCTTTTTTCTCCAGTGAAACCCGCGCGATTTTTTCCGCCAGTATCTTAGAATCCAAAGATTAGCTATCCCTCCCAGCAAATTCAACTTATAATGAACGAGTTTTTTGAACAAAATCAAGAACCATTGACAGATGCCAAAAAATTCATTTTCAACCGACTTCTGCTCAAACTTTCTTTTCGGGGTTCTCTTTTAAAGGAAGGTTTGTTACGGAGACCGTTTGTGAAAAACAGAGTTCTTGTGAGACGCAGTGCTGCTCAACCCATAGCCTCAGTTCTGAACCACTTCACGGTTTTTTGCAGCCCCATTTCCAGCCCCACTTTAGGCTCCCACCCCAGGATCGCTTTCGCCTTGCTGATGTCCGGCTGCCGCACCTTGGGGTCGTCTTCTGGCAGGGGCTTGTAGGTGATTTCGCTACTGCTGCCCGTCACTCTGATGATCGCTTCCGCCAGTTGCGTGATAGTCATCTCAGTGGGATTGCCGACGTTGACCGGGTCATGATAATCCGACAGCAACAAACGATATATTCCCTCGACCAAATCGTCCACGTAACAAAAACTGCGGGTCTGTGACCCATCGCCGAAAACTGTGATGGGATCGTTCCGCAGGGCCTGAGGAATGAAGGCAGGGATGGCCCGGCCATCATTCGGGCGCATACGCGGGCCGTAAGTGTTAAAGATCCGAATGATTTTTGTGTTGAGACCGTGAAAACGATGGTAAGCCATGGTGATGGCCTCGGCGAACCGCTTGGCTTCATCGTAAACCCCACGCGGTCCCACCGGGTTGACGTGCCCCCAATAATTTTCCTTTTGCGGGTGCTCCTGAGGATCGCCATAAACTTCAGATGTGGATGCCAGAATAAAAGTAGCTTTCTTCTCTTTGGCGATTCCAAGCGCCTTGTGCGTGCCGAGGGCGCCCACCTTCAGCGTCTGGATTGGCATCTCCAGGTAATCTTTCGGGCTGGCCGGCGAGGCGAAATGGATGACATAGTCGATGGGCCCGGCACAGTAGATATATTCGGTTACATCATGCTTGATAAACCTCAACTGTTCACATTGCATGTGTTCAATATTTGCTACTGTTCCAGTTGAAAGATTGTCAATGGCGACAACTTCATGTCCTTTCTCAAGCAGATACTCACAGAGATGTGACCCCAAAAATCCGGCGCCACCCGTCACTAATGATCGCGGCATATTGTTCTTTTCTCGCTTTCGTAAATGAATTCTAATCCGTCAGCAAACTTTGGCATGTAATGCCAACCCATTCGCCAACAGAGACGGAGGTCAGAGATCAACACGAGCGTGACTTTTGATGATTAACTTTCCCGCGTGGTGACGAAGCTGACCAATTTCGTCAGGGAGTCTTTGTACGGGGTGTCAGGATACCGCTCCAGAGACTTTTCTGCAAGTTCCAAGTACCCATTTGCTTTCTTCATGGCGTAGTCAATGCCACCATGATATTCGACAAAGGAGACGATTTCCTGAATTTCCCGCCGCTTTGCATTGCGCTTCATCATACGAATGATGCGCCGTGCTTCCCCTCGTTTTGCCTGACGCAGTGCAAAGATGAGCGGCAAAGTCACCTTGTTGTCCCGAATGTCATTGCCCAGAGGCTTACCCGTCTTTTTCTCTTTTCCGAGAATATCCAGCAAATCGTCCCTGATTTGAAACGCAAGGCCGAGATTCTCTCCGAAGTCCTTCATTGCAACGATATCCTCCTCATCGTCGCTAGATGACACGGCCCCCAACTGACATGCGGCCGCGAGTAAGGAAGCGGTCTTGTCGCCGATGAGACGGAAATAGACTTCCTCCTCCATCCAGTAGTCTTTCCTTCTTTCCACGCCAAGAAGCTCGCCCTGTGCCATGCGCTCGGCCGTTTCGGAGATGATTTGGTAAGCACGCATGCTCTTCAGGCTCAACATCGCCAGCAGGGCTTTCGAAAACAGGTAATCGCCCATGAGGACCGAGACTTTATTCTTCCAGATGGAATTGACAGACGGAACGCCCCGGCGTTGATTCGAGCCATCCACTACGTCATCGTGCACCAGCGTGGCCGTGTGTAATAGCTCCATAATAGCAGCGGCTTTCAGGTTCCGCTTCTCCAGAACCGCGCCGTTGCCGTTGTGCAGCCTGCTGGTGAGGATAACCAGGATAGGTCGCAGACGCTTGCCTTTGTTGGCGATAATATACTGAATAACCTTGTCGATCAGGAAGACGTTAGACTTCAGAATGCGTTTGAATTCTTGCTCATAATCTTCGAGATCCCGTTTGATGGGTTTGCAGATCTCTTTAAGCGACACTTACGGCCTCAATTTGGTATAATAAGATTCTTTAACAAATCAAGCGCAAATGTACACATTCAAAGCTTCTTTGTCAACAAAAACTCCCACCGCTGCCCGGACCTGCGGCCACCCGGTTTTCAAAGAACAAAGTGCGAACTATTGGCTCACACTGTCAGCACTCTCAGGCAAAGCAATGGTAAAGGTCGTGCCAACATCTACCACGCTGTCAACTTTAATGCTGCCACCTTCGCGTTGGATAATCATGTGAGTGATGTACAGTCCCAGCCCTGTTCCCTCGCCCACCTCTTTGGTGGTAAAGAATGGTGAGAAGATGTGCGGCAGATTCTCCTTCGGAATGCCGACACCTGTGTCGGAGATGCGAATGTTCACCCAACCCTGCTGCCCCGGGCCAACCTCCACTGTCAGTTTGCCGCCGCGGTTCATCGCCTGGATGGCATTGATAATCAGATTGAGCAGCACCTGCTTGAGGGTGTCGATGCTAAAAAAGGTCGTGTAATTCTCCGAACAAACAAAGGTAAATTCTATATTCTTGGCATCGAATTCTTTTTTGATCAGCGAAACGGTGTTCTCGATCAGAAATTTGATATCGATCCGCTCGCGGTCGTGTTCTGAGTGTCGCGCAAACTCAAGCAGATTATTGATGATTTTCGACGAGCGGCGAACACTCTTGCGAATGATGTCCAGCTTTGCTGAAATATCGGAGTCCTCTGCAGCCAGGAATTCGTCGATATAGTAGCGCGCCGTTTCGATAACATTGAGCGGGTTGCGCAACTCATGTGCAATACCCGATGCCAGCAGACCGATAGTCGCCAGCTTCTCGGACTGAATCAGCGTTTTCTCAAGTTTTTTCTTCTCGGTAACATCATGCGCATAAACGGCAACCGACTCAAGCTTGCCCTCCATATCGAAAATGGGATAGCTCCACATTTCGTAAATAGCGCCGTTGTTTTCTTTTTCGGAAAATGCCGGCTCTAAAGTCTTGAAAGTCTCAGACACGGGACAATCTTCGCAAACGGAAGTTTGGTTGCAAAAAATCTCGTAGTATTTTTTCCCGATAATCTCTCCGGGCTCGCTAGCCTGAAGCTCAGCAAATTTCTTGTTGGCGATGACCAC
>SMXE01000107.1 GCA_004357015.1 Caldithrix sp. | reverse complement strand
CCCTGGTAGCACCAATTAGTCAGAAAGCGTGGCATAAATTAGTAGTGTCTGACGTTATTTGATCTGAGGGAACCTCAGAACGGGCTTAATCGTAGCATAACTAAACTTGTGTATTGGATTAGGACGACCTTAACCCCGGTAGTTATCACGACAATGTATTCTGAAATCACGTCTTATGCGAAGACTCATGATAATTCGATCTGACAACACGTTCTTGAAACGTAGTCTGCCCGTCCCCGCATTACTTCTTTTCGTCTTTCTGGCAGCGCTGCTTTTCGCTGACTCGGCTGCCTTCTCCGGGGATGAAGTTGGTGCACAGGCAGCTTTTGAGCAGTACTACAATCGGCTCAACGAAGTGCTTGTTAGCGCGACACATTCCCCTGCCGGTCAAGGTGAAGAACCACTTAATGACCTCATTCGTGAAGTTCTCTATATCGACAGGCTTGCTCCTCAAATCCTACAAAAAGAATGGCCAAAGCTGAATCAGGATGAAAGGGAACAGTTCAAGGGAGCGTTGGTGACGACAATTGGAATTGACCTGAGAAAACGCGTGGTTAAGAGGGATGGCATACGCCAATTGCCGCGGATCAGTTTCGAATCAAAGGAGCTAAAGGAACGGTTTGCAAAATTTACCTATTCTTTTTCAGGGAGCAAGGGAAAAGAAACCGTGACGGTCTTTATGTTGGATGATGGCAGGGGGATCTGGAAAGTCAGTAACATGAGGATAGAACGGGAAACACTACTAAGACGCTATTACAAGAAGTGTGATAATCTCGTTGGGAAGTACTCTTTCGCTTATCTGATCGGTGAGTTGATGGGGCGGGGGTATATTATTCTTGAAGACTTCGAATCAAGCGAAGTGGGTAAATTGCCGAAAAACTGGACATGGAAGAGCAAAGACAATGCAAAGAACAAGCCGTATGAAATAGTCCTTGAGAATGGCAATAAGCACCTTGCGGCCAAAGACAACGGGGAATCCGTTATCATTGGCAAGAACATTAAATGGAACCTGAAGAAATATCCTTATGTCTCGTTTCGCTGGCGCGCCAGCAGGATTCCCGCTGGCGGTGACGAACGCTACGGCAAAACCAACGACAGTGCGGCCGGCATCTATTTTATCTACAAAAAGAAATTCGGACTGATACCCGAAAGCGTTAAGTTTGTCTGGAGTACGACGCTGCCGGTGGGATCGGCCGCACGGCGCAGCGGCACTGGCCGGCCCTGGGTGGTGGTAGCTGAAAGCGGCGCTGAAGGCCTTGGAGAGTGGCGCACCTACAGCTTCAACCTCTACGAAGCTTACAAGAAAACCTTTGGCAGTGAGCCACCTGATAGGCCCATCGGGATTGGCTTGCTGTCCGATGCAAATTCCACGAAATCAAGCGCCTACGCCGACTACGACGATATTCTTGCTCTCAAACAGGCAGACGCGGATTCGGGCGTAAAACAGCACCTGAAAGCAGAGTAGCGCTAAAGAAAGGAATGCATGCTTAAGCGCTCGATATTAGCATTTGTTCTTTGTGTATTTTCCCTCCCTCCCTCAAGTCAAGGCCAGGAAAGTGAAAAACTGGTTTTGAATCTGCGCCACTGCGAGGAACTGGCTCTCCAGAACAACCTTGACATCGAAGAGGCCAGACTTGGTCTGGAATTCTCAGAGGCGCGACGAGTGCAAGCCGCCCATGCCAATATTTTGCCAAAGCTCGAATTCAAACAAGTGCTGGGTACTTCGACCCGGGCACGTGGCGTTTTCAATGACTTTGGCGTTCTGTCCTCACCGGATTCTTCATTCAAATTCAGCAATATCCGATATTATGTTGCAGGCGAGTTGAACCTGATTCAGCCTATTTATACATTTGGTAAGCTCAGCAACCTTGAACGAGCAGCAAAATACGGTGTGCAAGCGGACCAAGCTAATATCGAGAAAACGCGTGCTGAAGTTTTGCTCAAAGTGCGCGAGCTATACTGGACCCTGCTGCTTGGGAAAGAATTATTGACAGTTGTTAAAAACGCAAAATCAGAGGTGGCAAAGGCGGAACGCACCATCGACGAGAAGCTGGACGAGGGGTCAGAGGAAGTAAGCCAGACAGATCTGTTTAAGCTGCAGATTTTCCGGTACGAGGTGAATAAACGGCATCGCGAGGCGCTGGACCGGATTGAAATTGCGAAGTCAGAACTCAGGATGGCGCTCGGCTTGGAGGATGGGCTCGATTTTGATCTCGAGAGCGAGTACCTGGACGCCATAACTACGAGATTTGAAAGTATCCCGGCCTATCTGGAGACTGCACTGCAAGCCAGGCCCGAAGTAGCTCAGATCAGGTCGGGGCTGCGCGCTCGCAGGGCTCTTGTCAATTTGCATAAAAGTGATTTTTATCCGCAGCTTTTCTTCGGCGGTCAAGTGCGTTATAATTATGCCAAGGACCGTTTCGACACCAGGAATCCTTATGACTACAATCCGTACAATTTCTTCCGTCCGGGCTTTGTGATCGGTTTGAACATGAATTTGAATTTCTTACAGACGCGCGATAAAGTCCGGGTGGCGCAGGCCGAGTATAGCCAGTTGGCGCAGAAAGAGGGTTTGCTTCTGAGCGGAATAAGACTGGAGGTGCAGAAAACCTACCTCGACGCGGTGCGGGCAGAAACCAATATGCGTGAAAGCCGTAGAGCTTTAAGAGCGAGTGAGAATTGGCTGCGGTCTGCGTCCATGACCTTTGACATGGGGATTGGCGAAATAAAAGAGCTGCTCGAAGCCTTTCAAGCAAACAGTAAAATGAAAACGGAACATTTGCAGAACATTTTTGAGTTTAATACAGGTGTAGCGAAATTGAGCAGGGCTATTGGGCGTGACTTATACGAAGAATAGCCGAGAAACCAAACGTAAAAGGATGCAGAACATGATATCTCTTTTCCAGACAAGAACGCGGGTATGGCTGCTGTTCGTTGCTTTAGCCGCCCTGCTGTTCTCAGAAAACGTCGCGGCCAGCGACTCAATGTCTCCCGTTGAACTCATCAAGTCGAGAAACGAAAGGGTTGAGGCGATCCTGGAAGCGGCGGGTGACTCTGTGGACGCAGAAACCAAGGAACAGCTCAAAGACATCATCAACAGTTTTATCGATTTTCGAGAGTTATCGAAGCTGGCGCTTGGAAAGTACTGGGACCAGCGTACCGAGAAGGAGAGGGAGGATTTTGTGAATGTGTTCCAACAGCTCATCCGCAATTCCTCGGTGAAAAAACTGGAAGTTTATAAGGCGGACCGCATCGTTTATGAGGAGCCTGAAATAAACGGTTCCAAGGCCAAAGTTACAACCTTTGCCTACAAGAAGAGGAAAGAAGTGGAAGTCGTTTACAAGATGCACAAAGTGAATGGCGAGTGGAAGGTGTACGATATGGAGATCGACGGCATGAGTACCGTTCGCAACTACCGCGATTCCTTCTACAAACAGATCGCCAAGAGCTCTTACGCCGAAATGTACAACAAGCTCGAAAAGAGATTAAAGGACTCATAGAGTTGGCTGGAATCTTTTATTTCTCAACGCTGTCATTTTTGTGATTTGGAATTTGTCCGGCAGATGCTGGATTGGCATTTGGGATTTCCGGCTGTCCGGGTTAAGCATTGCAGGCCACTGCGAAAACGCAGTGGCCTTTTTATAGTTAGCAGCGCCGATCTCAGGTCACTTCGTCTTGACTTTCTGTTTGTGGTTGCTTAAATTTGTCGATTGGTGCTGAACTAAAATTCGATGACGCATGTCATTCCGCTCCGGCGGTTGCTGGAATCTCCTTGCTTTAACCAGGGGATTGCGGGAATGGCACAAAGAACCTTTTTTCGTTCAGACGTTACCTATTGTAATGAATCTTAATTTGGTTAACCCACATGTCACCCATACGAGGGGGGTGTGGTTTTCAAAATTCTATTGGCTATAAATATTTCACCGCTACGCGGTTAGTGAGCATCTGAAACCTGGTTTGTGCAATTCCACTATTAGAGTCCAGATGCTTGAACCCCGTTAGGGGTGAAATATTTATAGAAATCATCGCTTCAAAAAAGTTGTCAAACCCCGTCGGGGTGACACGTCATATCCAAATTCGTAAGGGCAATTAGGCGTCAGCACAATAGGTCTGATTATGAGACGCAGGCGGTTGAGCACTGAACTTGAGATGACTCCAGCGGAAGTCAAGCGAATTGATGGCATCCTGATATATGAGCGCGAGTTGTGGGCGCAGGGCACCGAGCTCGTTGCGGGTATAGACGAAGCCGGCCGCGGCCCGCTGGCGGGTCCGGTGGTTGCAGCAGCAGTCATTTTCTATGAGAACCCTGACATCCCGATGGTGGATGACTCGAAAAAAGTTCCGGCGGCCCTTAGAGAGTATTTGTTTGACATGATAAAAAATGAAGCACTGAATTGCGGCATCGGCGTGGCAGATGTTGATGAGATAGACAGTCTCAACATTCTGCAAGCCTCATTTCTGGCCATGCGCCGCGCCCTGAAGGAACTTAGCGTCGTTCCTGACTACTTGCTGGTGGATGGATGCCATTATCACAACGATGAGATCCCGTATACAAATATTGTTAAAGGGGATAGCGCATCCTACTCCATTGCAGCAGCTTCCATTTTGGCGAAAGTTACCCGTGACCGACTGATGGTGGATTACGACAGGAATTTTCCCGACTACGGTTTTTCCCGGCACAAAGGGTACGCCACACAGGCACATCTTGACGCTATCGAAAAGTTCGGATTTTGTTCAATTCACCGCAGGTCCTTTCATCCGAAACGCTTTCTGGGCGAGCAAGTGCCGCTGTTCGATGAGACGTGATTCCACAAAAGCGGTTGGCACGAAGGGGGAAGACCTGGCGGCGGACTACCTCGTGCAGAAGAATTACTCGATACTGGAACGAAATTACCGGTGGTCTCGTGGTGAAATAGATATCGTTGCCTGCAAGGACGACGTGCTTATTTTTGTGGAAGTAAAAACTGCCACCGGCGGCAGCTTCGGCGCCCCTGAGACCTGGGTGACGGAGCGCAAGCAGAAACAGGTCGGCCAGGTGGCAGAGGGCTATTTGCAAGAGCACGAATTGGACAATATGGATTGTCGTTTCGACGTTATTGCGATTCAGATGCGGGGCAAGGAGTGGCAGGTCAAACACATCGAGAACGCTTTCTGGTTGTAACAAACGGATCAAACTGAATGGATATCAAGAACAAAGTTGCGTTGGTGACGGGGGCCGGCAAGGGCATTGGCCGGGCCATCGCCTTGGGGCTCGCCCGGGAAGGCGCTAATCTGATCGTCGTTTCCAGGACCATCAAAGACTTGGAAAGCCTGGCACGGAAAGCAGGAGATCTGGGCAGAAAAGTCTTACCAGTGGCAGCAGACGTGACCAGAGAAAGCCGCATCCGCGAGTTTGTCAAGGCTGCAGCGGACAAATTCGGCGGTTTTGATATTCTGGTAAACAACGCCGGAATTGCCCGATTCGGTCGGGTTGAGTCGCTGTCGACACAGGATTGGGACGACATGTTTGAAGTGAACCTGAGGGCGATGTTTCTTTGCACGCGCGAGGCGTTGCCACATTTAAAGCGTAAGGAAGAAAGCGTGGTCGTCAACATTTCGTCGCTTGCAGGAAAGAATTTTTTCGAAGGTGGTGCGGGCTACACTGCTACAAAATGGGGCGTCCTGGCGTTGTCAAAATGTTTGATGCTGGAGGAGCGCCAGAACGGTGTGCGCGTTCTCGCTGTCTGTCCCGGTTCGGTTGATACCCGTTTCTTTGACCATGAGTCGCTGCCGAAGCCGAATCGTCAGAAAATCTTGCGCCCGGAAGATGTGGCCCGGGTCACTATCGACGCCATCAAGTTGCCGGCACACGCAACCGTCAGTGAGATAGAAATAAGACCTACCAATCCTTAACTCAACTCAGCTTTTGGTGTCTGGGGAGAAAGAGATTTTTGAACTGAATATGACCCGGAGAGTTACATTGGTATGCCGAAAAGTCATCGGTACGGAAAGCAGGATGTCTGTCAGCTCGGTCTCACCAAAAGGATTGTGAAAGACGAATAAAGCCGACGACCAACAGGACATCACCTGCTGTCTAATAATCGACATAAAAACCGGCGGGTAGCAAGCTAATAGTAATATGTTATGCCCATAGAAGGGAAGCACCATGAAACGTAATTGGCCGATCATCGCCGTGACTGACGTCGCTAGGAGCGCCGGATGGTACATACAATTGTTGGAGGCTCAACAAACCCATCCTGGGGAAACGATCTTTGATCAGATTCTCGACATGGACGGTACAGTCTTGTTGTGCCTCCATCATTGGGGACCATCAGGTCCTAGAGGTGATCACAATTGGCCAACTCTCTTAGATCCGACTAAGGGAGATGTAGGAAATGGCCTTCTGCTCTGGTTTGTCGTTGATGACTTTGATGCGGCCTGGGAACGAGCACAGACTTTGGAGTCGCCGGTCCAAGAGGAGCCCAATACCGACAACGGCACTGGCATGCGAGCGTTTGTGATTCAGGATCTGGATGGTTACCATGTGGCTGTGAACGAAGCTCGGCCTCATTGAGTGGCATAACAAAACGCTGAACCCGACCGCGATTTACCTGCCAATTTTATCAATGCTTCCCGCGCGCCGGGTGCCCTGCACAAAACAGAAACGTTGGGTGGCATGCGACTTTTAGGCCATGCTTGGGGCTGGGCGTTCCTAACATTTTAGTGCAGCCGACGCTGAACCCTAAAAAAGGTAGGTCGAGATTAGAATGATTGAAGCTCTTGCAGAACTATCCAAAAGGATCTATTGGGTAAAACCAATAGCATACCTGATGGGCTTTGGGTTCTTTGGTTTGTTTGCATATACGGTGTTTTCTACAAATGCTAATGAAGCGGATGTATATCTTATTCCTAGTGTCTTAGGTGTGATTTGGTCTCTATTGTTTATCTCAATTGTCTCTATATTTCCCTATGTTCCGTCAAAGCCAAGCTCAGATGAGAAGTTTTTTAAAAAACTAAAGGTAAGGTTTAAGCGCGCTATTTATCATCTACTTGGGCTACTATTTTTGATTTTAACAATTGCAGTCATTTTGCTTAGCTTAAAAATGTTCGGTATTTGGCGTGCAGACTACTAGGCATAACAAGTTTAGGCAGGTCGACCTTTTTTAGCTCCGCCTGCGGCTCCACTAATAAAGGTCACCTGCTAAGGGCGTTATTTTTTTGTCTGGTAATGAATCATAACTGACTTAAATTGCAAGAATTAGTGAAAATGACTTCACTTTTCTTGGACGAAATCAGGACGATTTTCGAGGTGGCAAATAATACTGTAAATATTGCTTACACAATCACTGCTTTTCAATTTAAGTCAGTTGTGATGATTTCATTACCAGACAAAAAAATAACGCCCTTAGCAGGTGACCTT
>SMXE01000106.1 GCA_004357015.1 Caldithrix sp. | reverse complement strand
AAGAAGGAAAGTCCATGATGACCCGGACTCACCAACTTTGACGAACCCTTCGGACTCGTACAGCTGACGCGCGAACTTCTCCGGGGCAACGCTCAAGCCTAACGCCCGGCCAACACCCTTCGAGCGATGGCTGGCGCAAATCCCAACCCCGAGCTCCGGCGTCTCTGAATCCACACAACCATAACTGTGTTCCGCATGGGTCCCCAACCCGTACCAGGCAGCGCCGCCGCGGCTAAACAGAGAGAAGCCTCTAGCTCGCTTACGCAGACCCGGTTTGGGAAACGGCGCTGCGTAAGACCTTCAGCCCGGTTTCTCCCTCCGACTTCGCGATAATGACTGTGCCGGAGCTGTCGCTCCACACATTGACAGCCGTGCGCATCATGTCGAGAATGCGGTCCACTGCCAGAATCAAACCGACGCCCTCAAGCGGCAACCCCACGGCGCTCAGGATAACGGTTATCATCACCAGCCCGGCCATCGGGATGCCGGCAGCGCCAATGCTGGCCAACAGCGCAGTAAACACCACGATCATTTGTTGCCCGAAGGACAGTTCGATGCCGTAGACCTGTGCAATAAACATGGCAGCCACGCATTCATATAACGCGGTACCATCCATATTGACGGTCGCGCCCAAGGGCAGGACGAAGCTGGACGTCTTGTTGGACGCGCCGGCATTTTCCTCAACACACTCGATGGTCAGTGGCAAGGTGGCGGAGGACGATGAGGTTGAGAAGGCGGTCAACAATGCCGCGGACATGGCGCGGGCATGTGCCAACGGATTCACGCCGGCAACGAAATAAAGCAGAATGGGCAGCGTCACAACAGCATGAATCAGCAAGGCGGATGCAACAGTCGCCATGTACGCCACCAGCGGCAGAATGACATCAAAGCCGGTCTGCGCGATCGTTTTCGACATCAACGCGAAGACCCCGATGGGGGTAAACAGGATGATGAAATGCGTCAATTTCATCATGACCTCGAATATGCCCTGAAAGAAGTCTGTCAATTGCTGCTTGTAGGGAGCCGGTGACTGCGTTATGAAAAAGCCAAACAGGAGTGAGAAAAAAATCGTTGGCAGGATCTGGCTGTTCACCATGGCTGCCAGCGGATTAGTGGGTATGATTCCGAGAAGCGTATCGCCCAGTTTTTGTGCGTTGGCCGCCAATCCCTCTGGCGCGGCCTGCAGTCCGACCTGTGCGCCAACGCCAGGTTGAATTAGATTGACCATGACCAGGCCAACTATAATAGCAAACAAACTGGTAGATATATAATATGTAAACGTCTTCAAGCCCATTCGGCCAAGGTTCTTCGCAGAGCCAATGCTGGTTACGCCGGAAATGATGGAAGAAACGATCAGAGGGACAATAATCATCCTCAGACCGCGCAGGAAAACGACGCCAAACACAGCGACCTTGTTGATGACGAATCCCTCAAAGTGCATCCCCCTGGACATAAAGCCGAATGTCAGTCCGAGTACAAGTGCGATGAAAATCTGCCAGTGTAGTTTAAGTTTCATAAAGTCCTCCGATTTTGAAGTCGTGAATTTGTCAGACGAAATGAACGAACGTGCTTTTCTTCCGAAGGGAGTGTTCTGGAATGTTGCAAAAGTTAAAGGTTTTCAACCAATAAGTAAAGGAAAACAGCGTGATTTTTTATTGCTTCTTTACCCCATTTATAGTATTATTATCGAAAGGAAAACAGAATGACCTTCACGGATAAACTGAAAGAAATCACCGAAAGCCGCAACAGCCTGCTCTGTGTCGGGCTGGATCCGGACAGAAATAAGCTGCCGAATGCCATGAAAGATGACCCGGATGCCCTGTTCCTTTTTTGCGATGAAATCATCCGCACGACCCGCCACGTGGCTGCCGCCTACAAACTGAATTTCGCTTTTTTCGAAGTAGAGGGTTCGAAAGGATGGGACGCACTCGAAAGAATCGTCAAGATTATCCCGCCGAACGTGCTGAAAATTGCAGACGCGAAGCGCGCAGACATCGGCAGTTCTTCAGAAAAGTACGCCGAAGCAATTTTGCACCGCCTCGATTTTGACGCTGTGACAGTCAACCCGTACATGGGGGCGGATTCGATTAAACCGTTTCTGCAGTGGCCAGAGAAAGGCGCGTTCGTTCTGGGTCTGACCTCAAACCCTGGTTCGCGTGATTTTCAACATTTGCAAATCAACGCCAGGCCGCTTTACAAAAGGGTCATAAAAGAGGTTGTTCGCTGGAACGGCAACCAAAATTGTGGTGTGGTGGTGGGCGCCACCCACCCCGGCGACCTGGAAGGCGCGCGCAACCTCGCGCCGGACCTGCCGTTCCTCATTCCCGGAATCGGCGCGCAGGGCGGCAGTCTGAAGGCAGCCATCAGGTACGGCACAGACGCAGATGCCGGTATGGCGCTGATTACCGCCAGCCGAAGCATCATCTTCAAGTCCAGCGACTACGATTTCGCCGAGGAAGCCCAGAAAGAAGCTGAGTCGCTGAATCAGCAAATCAACAGTTTCAGGACTCAAAAGCAGAGTGCCCTGCTGGAAATATGACTGAAGCGGCAATTCTCGCCATCTTCGAAGAGACCGGCGCACTCCTGAGCGGCCACTTCATCCTCACCTCCGGCCTGCATAGCACGCAGTACTTCCAATGCGCGCAAGTGCTAAAACACCCTGACCTTGCGGAAAAGCTCTGTGCCGAAATCGCCAGAAATTTTGCTGCCGGCGGCGTGGAACTTGTTGTTGCGCCTGCAGTGGGCGGCATCATCGTGGCGCATGAAATCGCGCGGGCGCTGGGTGTGCCGGCGCTGTTCACAGAGCGTGAGGATGGCACAATGACGCTGCGACGTGGGTTTGAAATCCGGCCGGGCCAAAGAGTTTTGGTGGCTGAAGACGTTATCACCACAGGTGGCTCGGTGAAGGAAGTGATCGCGCTCGTAAAAAAAGCACAAGGCGAAGTCGTCGGCGTGGGCTGTCTGTTGGACCGCAGCGGCGGCTCGGTGGCACTTGAGGTGCCATACAAGCCTCTGCTCTCACTGCAAATCAAAACCTACGCGCCCGACGACCCGGATCTCAAAAAACTTGGACCGGCAGTCAAGCCGGGCAGCCGCAGTCGCGCAAATGGTTAAAGTTCGCGTCCCCGCCTCAACTTCAAATCTCGGCGCCGGCTTCGACACGTTTGGCCTGGCACTGCAGCTCTACCTTACCGTCGAAATGGCGGTGGCAAAGGATTTCCAGATCGAAGTTGTCGGAACTGAAACCGGGGGCATTGCGACAGACGAAAGCAATCTCATCCATCTTGCCGCGCAGGAAATCTACCTGAAGGCCGGTATCCCCATACCGCCTCTGCACATAAAACTCAAAAATGATATTCCGCTTTCACGGGGACTCGGCAGCAGCGGCGCGGCCACGACAGCGGGTCTCGTGTGCGCAAATCAACTCGCCGGACAGAAACTCAGCGAACCCGAAATCCTCTCGCTGGCAAACCAGTTTGAAGGGCATCCTGAAAACGCAGCGGCGGCACTGTTTGGCGGACTAACCGTCAACTGCGTCGATGGGAATGACATAATTTCGGAGAAGATAGCGGTTGATAAAGACCTCCAGACCGTGCTTCTGATTCCGGAAATCACGATTTCCACCGACGAAGCCAGAACCGTGCTACCGAAAACCGTGCAACACGCGGACGCCGTTCATAACGTGCAGCGCAGCGCCTTGCTCTGCCATGCCTTTCTGACGCGCGACTACCGCAACCTCCGACAGGCAATGCAAGACCGGCTGCACCAGCCCTTCCGCAAACAGCTCATTCCCGGATATGACAACTTCGAAAAGACCGCTTACGAGAACGGCGCGCTGGGGGTGTGCATCAGCGGGTCAGGCTCGACGATACTGTGTTTTACCCTTGGTGACGGCACTGACTTAAGAGACTCCCTGCAGGAAAGAGCGCAGCAACTGAACCTACAGGCGGCTACGATCGTTGCAGGAATCGAGAATGAGGGTGTGAGATTTATCGCTCCCCCAAAATTAGGCAGTGTCTGAACATCTTTTCGCTTGGTTGGAAACCTCAGCAGTCCGATGCAGCATCTTCCGAAGGAACTTTAGCTCGGGTAAAATCCAAGCTTCATCCATCTTCGATGCGCCCAAACACACGTTCAAAAGTTTCCCGGTTTAATCCTACCAGCAGTGTTCTCCCTTTGATCACGGTGGGCGCCCGCAAATTGCCGGCGGCCCCAAGCAAATGTGAAAGCAGCGTTTCCTCATCTGGCCTGTCTTCCAATAGACGGAAATAGACAACGTTTTTCCCCTGCTGGCGTACACCTCCTCAACGCGCTCAAGCAAATCCAGGGCATCCTCTGCCTGCAGCTTTCTCGAAGCACTAACCTGCTCGCTCACCTCGATCTGACCCGTCGCAAGAAACTCTTGCGTCTTCTGGCAGCAGGTTCAGCCGGGGCCGTGATAATACCGAACGACTTTCTTCATGTGCCCGCTCAACGCGGCATCTTCAACGTTTAAAACCCATACAAAAACAAGAATCCGACGGCGTGGCCATCGCTAGCACCATAGGTATCAATAACTGGCTGGGAAAAATTATTGGACAACATCGAACCGCTGTTCAATCTCCGTAATGGTGAGAATAAACTAACGTTTAAACTCTCATCAAATAAAGACGATATGTTAATGAAATGCCGTTTCGGTTAAACTCTTGTAGCACCCGGTCGCAAACGGGCCGCTGGGCGCAATTGTTGCCATAAAATTTTCAGCAAATGACTGCTGTTAGACTAACATGATGAACGTTGTGGAAGTGAAATGACAGAGATAGAATATCTATTCGGACTTGTACTGCTACTGCTGGGTTTTAACTTGGGATACTATGAATCTGACAAGGGTCTGACCATCAAGGACATAAGACATTTTTGGAGACGGGTTGCCGGCAAGTTCAGAAAGCAGGGATGGCAGTAATCCCGGGCAATCAAGGTCATGCCGGGCACCTGCGGTCCAACGTTTTATCTGCAAGAAAACAACAAAGGCCCCAAACAATCATGTATAACTAAGGATGGCCGTCCCGGATCCCGAGCGGCCCTCTGTTTGCCAAAAGTAAGGTAAGCACCGTCAGGTTTTTTTAACCAACCCGACGACCCACAGCAATACAAGCGCGCCCACCAGTGCGGCGACGAGCGAACCGATCATGCCGCCGCCCACATTGATGTTCAACGAGCCGAATATGAATCCGCCAACAAACGCCCCAACGACCCCCACTACCAAATTCCCAATCAACCCAAACCCTCTGCCCTTCATGATCTGGCCGGCAAGCCAGCCAGCAACAGCGCCGATAACCAAGAATAATAGTAGACTCATTTTT
>SMXE01000105.1 GCA_004357015.1 Caldithrix sp. | reverse complement strand
TTTTCTTTTACGCCGGGCGGAAGATAGAGCCCAAACTCGGTTCGGTTTTGCGTATCATCGACCGCGATAAGAATGCGGTCACCGACCACGATCAACTGTTTTTTGGACATCACCACTTTCCTCGCATGAGTCTCAACGCCTCGGAAATCGCGGCCACCGGTTTTACGCTGCTGGTGCACCGGCAAACGCTGCCGGCGAGTGCGTCGAGAATTTCTTCTTCCGTCGGATCCGGAATTTTAACGAGCAGCGCCTTCATTGCCATCATCATGCCCGGCATGCAGTAGCCGCAATCGATGTCGCCAAAATCCATCAGCACTTCTTTTAAAGGGGCGAACTCGGTTGCCATGTCGATATGTTCGAAGGTTTCGACATGCATGGCGTCCGCCTGCACCGCGAGCATGATGCAAGAATTCACAGCGCGTCCATCGAGGATGACGGTGCAATTGCCGCAATCACCTGCCACACAACCCTGTTTGACACTCCAAAAGCCTTGGGAACGCAGCAATTCGCTCAGTGTCCGGTTGACGGGCAGATCGAACTTGTGTTTCTTGTAATTTATGGTCAGGCTGATTTTCATCAGGTCTGAGACTCGAGATTGTCTTCGAATTGTTCCAGGCAATCTCGCAGCGTCCGTTTAACGACGACCCTGGCGACCTCGTTGCGGTATTCTTCACTGGCCATCGCATCTGAAATCGGATGGTACATTTCGCAAGCGATGTCGGCTGCTGCTGCCACGTTGGCTTCGTTGAGTTTTTTTCCTTCCAGAAATGTCTCGACGGCGTGTAAGCGTTGCGGTACCTTTTGCGTTCCGGTTATTGCCAGTTTTGCCTCTGAGCATGTGCTGTTCATAAAAGTGATCCGGGTACAGGCACAGATAAGCGGATGCTGGCCGTTGCTCTGGATTGGCGCAATGGCCGAAAAAGTGGTGGGCTTTGTTTTGGGCACGATGACTTCAACCAACAGCCCGCCTTCCAGCCCTTTCTTGTTGAGAAAAATGTTCATTGCCAGCGCGAATTCACTACCGCCTGCGATGCGCACCTGCGCCTGCAGTGCCAAAAACGCACAATAGAGCGGCGACAATGGCGTCGTTGAAATGAGTTGTCCTCCGACTGTCGATACATTCCGGATCATTGTTGACCGATCACTCAAGCGGGCGGCCTCGGCAAGCATGCCACCGGCAGTTGCACTGTCCACAAGATATTGGAGCGGCGTGGTGGCTCCAAGCCGGATCTCGCTGCTGCTCTCACGGATGTAATTCAGACCAAGCGCTGTTATGTCAACCAGTTCTTGTACGATGTTATTTTGGATTTGAAGTAGCTTTGTACCGCCGGCAACCACCAGGATGGCGCCCGAGTTTTTCTCCAGCAGCGCCAGTGCTTCCGGGATGGATTTGGGACGAAAGTAGGCTTTTAGGTTTGAGAGCAAAATTTTGTCAGTAATTTTGGACCAATTGCGTTTGCTTTTTGCAAGCGACTTACTGCAGCCATGCGCAAATTAATATAGAATAATTTGCGAAAGTTTGCAATAGAATTATGGAAGTCTGAGAGATACTTAATTCGACACTGACTCTAAGCAAAAACCCGCATTACTGTCTATTGGCTTGCGTAGAATGCTTCGCCCCCACCAGAACCATGATGGTCAGATTGTCTTCACGTTTCATTTTCACTTCACTATCAATCGCGGCAGCCAGGACACGGTCTGCGGGAATAGCAAAACCAGTGTCAGTCCCACCAACTGAATGATCACAAAGGGAATGATCCCGCGGTAAATTTGACCGGTGGTGATGCCTTTCGGCGCCACCCCTTTCAAATAGAACAGGGCAAAGCCGAACGGGGGGGTTAGGAAAGAGGTTTGCAAATTCATGGCGATGAGCACGCCGATCCAGAGCAAGTCCACGCCGAGGCTCTTGAAGATCGGCGCTACCACCGGGACGATGATAAAGGTGATTTCGATAAAATCGATGAAGAATCCCGCCACAAACACAACGAGCATGACAACAGCGAGAAAAATGTGCGGCTCGAGATTGGCGCTCAGGATGAGCTGTGCCAGGATGCGATCACCGTGCATGCCGCGGAAAACCAGGCCAAAGGAAGTGGCCCCCACCAGAATGGTGAACACCATACAAGTCAGCAGCGTGGTTTCCTGCATGACGTTCTTCAGCGTTTGCAGGCTGAACTTGCCGTAAGCGACGGTCAACATGGTCGCGCCAAACGCGCCCACCGCCGCCGCTTCCGTCGGCGAGGCGACGCCGGCGAAAATGGAACCCAGCACAGACAGCACCAAAAAGGACGGCAGGATGAAGGCCTTCAGCACCCTCTGCACCATGGCGCGGCCTTTAAACGCGGCGAGTTCTTCCGCCGGCATGGCCGGAGCAGAGTCGGGCCTGAGAACAGAAATGATGATGATCCAGATGATGTAAAGCGACACCAGAATGGCGCCTGGAATAATCGCACCGATGAACATGTCACCGATGGACACGTTGAGAATGCTGCCCAGCAGCACCAGCACGATGCTGGGCGGGATGATCTGCCCAAGCGTGCCGGAGGCCGTAATTGTGCCAGTGGCCAACTCCGCACTATAGCCGCGTTTGATCATGGTCGGCAGGCTCAGCAGCCCCATGGTCACCACCGTCGCCCCAACGATACCGGTGGACGCGCCCAGCATGGCCCCGACCACCACCACGGAAATTGCCAGCCCGCCCCGCAGTTTTCCGAACAGCAGCGCCATGGTCTCGAGCAGATTCTCCGCCAGGCCGGATTTTTCCAACATCACGCCCATAAATACAAATAGCGGCACCGCGATGAGCACATAGTTGGTCATAATGCCCCAGATGCGCAACGGTAAGAAGTTGAAGAAGTCCGTGCCGAACGTAATCAGTCCGAAAAACAAGGAGACGCCACCGAGGGTGAATGCCACCGGAAACCCGAGCAGCAAGAGCAGGAACAGCGAAGCAAACATGATGAAAGGCATGGCGTCGGTCATCAGTATCTCCCGAGATTCATTAAGTTTGCCACTGAGGCACAGAGTGCACGGAGTTCTCGTTCAAGAAGTTTTTTTCTGTTGGCTCTGCGCCTCTGTGGCTATCGCTCGTCCTTCGTTGAGTTTAACCAACGATTTTACAGCCAGCGAGAGACCCTGCAGCAGCAGCAAGAAAAACCCAAGCGGAATGCAAGCCTTGAGGACATACCGTGCCGGTAACCCGCCGGGGTTCCGGGATATTTCTCCGAGCATGAAAGAGTTGACCACAAAGTTTTTGGAAGTGATGATGATGAGAACAGAGAATGGCAGGAGATAAATCAGGCTTCCAAACAGATTAATCCAAGCTTTTGTTTTTTCCGAAACGTTGACGTAGATAACGTCGACGCGGACGTGGCGGTCATGTTTCAAGGTGTACGCCGCTGCCAATAGAAAAATGATGGCGAACAGGTGCCACTCCAACTCCTGAACCGCGATGCTGCTGCTGTTAAGTACATACCGTGTGAACACGTCGTAGCAAACGACGAGCACCAGTGCGGCGGTCAGCCAGCCGGCGAAGACGCCGCACTTTTCATTCAGCCGGTCCACCCACCTCGCAAAGGCTTGCAGTGCGTTCAATGCAGTTTCCTCCCTCGCAAATGTTTAGGGAGAAAAGTATTGAGTTACCGCTAAACATGCAAGGGAATTTTTGCTTGACAATCTTGGCGCAATTTACTAAATAGGCTGAACTTAGCAGCACAGTGCGTTTTGACCGTTGGGAGGGCACACGTTTGTTTGGACGGTGTCCTTTCGTTTTTGTGGCTGCACGCGAGTCATTTGCAGCGCTATTCCAAAACAGAAATAACCATTCGTCATTCATTGGAGATTCATAGAATGCTGGTTGAATTAAGTGACATTGAAGTTGGCGCGATGGGGTGTCTTGTTGAAAAAGCGCTTACTACACCCGAATACTATCCCTTGACGTTGAACGCCCTGAAGATGGCCTGCAATCAGACATCGAACCGCGAGCCCGTGGTTTCTTATGACGACAAAACAGTGGTGCGTGCCATCGAGAGCCTGCGCGAAAAACAGCTCGCCCTGTTGGTAACTGGCCATGGCAGCCGTGTGCCGAAATACAAACACACGTTTGCCAGACGCTTCCAGTTGAATGAGCAGGAGGTGGCGGTCTTATGCGTGCTGATGTTGCGTGGTCCGCAAACAGTGGGCGAATTGCGCGGACGCACTGCCCGCCTGTATGAGTTTTCAGATCTCGCAGAGATGACAGAAACGCTGCGTAGTCTGAGCGCGCGCGGCGAAGGCGCGTTTGTGATGCAGTTGCCGCGCCAGCCGGGACGCAAAGAGTCGCGCTACGCCCACCTTCTTTCTGGTGAACCGGAAATCACCGAAGAAGTGCTTGCCCTGCCGCGGGAGGCTGCTGTCCGAGCAGTATTTGCTGAAGATGAGCGAATAGCGAAACTCGAGGCGGAAGTGCAAGAACTGCGCGCCGAGTTAGAGGAGCTTAAGCAGCGGTTTGGCGATTTTAAGCAGCAATTTGAATAACTCAAACAGGGATTGCAGTCATTGATTTTTTGCCCGCTCTCCTTTATCTTAGAGTGACATCAGATATTCATTTTCCGACGGAGGGAAACATGCGTTCAAACATGCTAACGAAATCGGTGGTTGTCCTTTTTTCTCTACTCTTGAGTATGGCGGCCTGCCGGGCTCAAGACGCCAAACCATTGCCACTATCCATTCAATATGTCACAAAGTCGGTGGAGTACGCTGCCTTGTGTGAGCAGGTTTACGGTTTGGCCTGGCCCGTGGTCAAGCAAAAAGCGCTGGCGCAAACCGAGAACTGGGTTGTTGTGCTGGACGTCGATGAGACGGTTCTCGACAATGCGCAGTATGCGGTGGAACGGGCGCAGATTGATTCCGGCTTCACGCGGCAATCGTGGTCCGCGTGGGTCAGGCGGGAAAAAGCGCCGCTTATTCCGGGCGTGAAGGCCTTCCTCGACAGCCTGCGGACACTCGGTCCGCTGGCGCACGTGGCGTTTCTCACTAATCGCCGTTTTGAAAACGAAGAACCGACCGTTGCCAATTTGCGCAAGGTGGATGTGTGGCACGATGACGACATAATCTTGACGCGCAAGAGTCGCGATGACACCAAAGCCGACCGCAGGCGTTGTCTGGAAGAGGGCACTGGCCGCTGCGAAGCCAAGGGACCTCTGAGCCTCATAGCGCTGTTCGGCGACAACATCCGCGATTTCATGCCGATGCAAGGGATAGAGAATGCGCGCAACTACCGGCAGAACGAGTTGCCCCGGGATGCAAGATGGGGTACGAAGTTTTTCATGTTGCCGAATCCGACGTACGGTTCATGGGAACAGGATTATCAATAGAACACAGATTGGGCGGATTTGACGGATTAAAAATTCAGATCGGCCTTATGCCAGCACTCGTCAATAACAACATTTGAAAGGTCAGCTCAACCTGAACGTGTCTTATTAAATCCTGTTTATTCTGTCAAAAGGGTGAGTCAGAAATGCTAGCCATTCATTTAGAATGCACAACGATATCGAGATAAAATTTACCAAAATTTCCGCCACTGGCAACGATTTCATCGTTATCGACAATCGTCAAGTTGGTTTATCTGAGAAAGATGCTGGGTTATTCCGCCGTGTTTGTCAGCGTCGCACTTCGGTGGGTGCGGACGGTGTGCTTTTGCTGAATTTATCACCGGAATGCGATTTCGAATTGCGCTACTTCAATGCCGACAGCAGCGAGGCAGAGTGTGGCAATGGAGCGCGCGCCGCTGCGTGGTTTGCCCATCAAAATGGCCTGGCGCCTGCGAAAATGTCCTTTGCTTTTGGACACGATGTTTACCACGCCGAGGTGAACAGCAACCGCGTCCGCATTCAACTGCCCGAGGCGCGGGACTTGCAAGAAAATGTTGGCGTGCTTGAAGAAGAGTTTTTGGAAGAGGGCGGCGCGGTGAACACAGGGGTGCCGCACTACGTCCTGTTTGCAGAGAACCTTGACGGGCTTGACGTGACCAGCCTCGGAAGAAAATACTGTCATCACCGCCATTTTGAGCCGGACGCCACTAACGTGAATTTTGTCGAACTGTGCGCGGAAAATGCAATCCGGGTGCGTACCTACGAGCGCGGCGTGGAAGCGGAGACACTGTCGTGCGGTACGGGTTCGGTGGCTTCGGCGTACATCACGCACGTCCGGAAAGGAGTCGCTTTCCCCATTGAAGTGCACACCCGCGGTGGCACACTTCTTGTTCGAAATTCACAGCGAAACCGATTTTCTTTGGAAGGCGAAGTGAAGGCGGTTTACGAAGCCAGGTTGCTGTAACATACGCACACTGGCACAGGATCGATGGAGTGTTGGATTATTGGATTGTTGAGGTGCAGTACCTGTTGATTGCAGATATGCCTCATTTTTCATTTTAGCCTCTTCACTTTTCGTCTGCAGCCTTGCTTGCGGGTGGCGATTTGAACAAGATCATTATTGATGGCTACAATCTCATCCACCGCGTCCCTGAACTTGCGAAGTATATAGAGGTGAGTCTGGAGCGCGCTCGTGATGAACTTTTGCGGCTTTTGAAGTCGTACACCATGAGCAAGCAGGTTGAAATCATCGTCGCGTTTGACGGCCAGCAGCCACCATTGGGGATCGACGCACCGTATGACACGCGCAGGTTGAAGGTTCGGTTTTCTCGCCAGCCGTTCAAAGCCGATCCAATGATTAAGAACATGATCGCCAGTGCGGCTAAACCCAAGAGTGTGGCCGTGGTCACCGATGACGGCGATATTCGGCGGTTTGCAGTTTCCAAACGCGCTTCCGTGATCTCTTCTCCGGATTTTTTCCATTTGCTGATAAAACGTTCCGAAAGGAAAGCCGCTGACCAGAGTCGCGACCACAACATGTCGGAAGATGAACTGGCGGAATGGCTAAAGTTGTTTGAAGAAGGCGGGACCTCCGAATGAATCAGGCGGAACTTGACGAAAAGCTGCTCCGGCGCCGTAAGGTCATGGTCATCGGCATTGTCGCGCTGACCGTGATGATGCTCATCGGGTTCGCGCTTGGCAGTTGGCGGTACCTGCGCGACATCGGCGACTATCTGGAGGAGGAGCTTGGCCGCCGCCTGCTGTCGGTCGCCATGCTGACGGCCCGGGTGATTGAGTCCCGAGACTACCCCTATGAAATAGAGGCTGACAGGCTGACGCTTATTTTGCCGGAGCTGAACGCCACGCTGACAACCGTGCATCAGCAGAACCAGCTGCAGGGCGTCTATCTTGTCGATGAAGCCTATCACGTGATGGCAAGCAGCAAGTCCCTGTTTTCTGTCGGCGACCGGCTTTCCTTCCTGGAAGAAGATGACGTTCCTGTTAGCAAAGCACTGGCCGGGATTCCAGCGGTCGCGCCCATGAAGATCCTGGCCGGCAATCGTTTTAAGAGCGCCTATGCACCGGTGCACGGTTCACTCGATGATGTGGTGGCCATCGTGGTGGTTCAGGCCAGCGCCGACTTTTTTGATCTGCTCGGTGATTTCCAGAGTGGGTTGATCGTCGGGGGCGTCGTGAGTGTGGGGCTGGCGGTTCTGTTTTCGGTGTTTCTGTTCTGGGCCATACGTTTGTTGATTCAGACCGGGGAGTCACTGCGCCGCGCCGAACGGCTGGCGGCGATGGGGCAGATGGCCGCCACAGTCGCACACGAAATTCGCAACCCCCTTGGCATCATCAAAGGCACGGCCGATGTTCTAAAATCCAAGTACGCAACTGAAGATGCCCCGGACGAGCTATTCGATTTCATACCCAGCGAGGTGAGACGCCTGAACCGGCTGGTGAGCGATTTTCTCACTTTTGCCCGCGACCGCGAGTTGGAGAAAAATGCAACCGACCTGCGAAACTCGGTTGAGAAATCTCTGGACTCGCTGCAGGATGAAGCGCGAGACGCCGGGGTAAAGCTGCAAACGGATTTCGACGAAATTCCGGAAGTTCGGCACGATGTGGATGCGATCAATCAATTGTTGCTTAACCTGACTTTGAACTCGATCCAATCGATGAACAGCGGCGGCAAAATCACAGTGCGGCTCAAAAACGAGGCGCGTAGAAAGGGACGAAAATACGTGCGCGTGGAAATCGAAGATACCGGCTGCGGCTTTGATGTGGACACCGAAAAGCTCTTTGAGCCGTTTTACACCACGAAGACCTCCGGCAGCGGGCTGGGATTGGCAATTTGCAAGCGCCTGGTCGAGAAGCACAACGGCTGGATCGAGGTGGAAAGCGAGAAGGGCATGGGGACGATCATGCGGTTTTTTCTACCGGTAGCTGGCTGATCAATTTGGACATGATTTTTTGGAACAGAAATAAGGAAAGCTGCAATGCAAAACGGAAACATCCTGATCATCGACGACGAGCCCAAGATGTGTAAAATTCTCAGGTTTGCCCTGGAACCGGTGGGGTATCAAGTCACCACGGCCGAGTCCGCCGAGGAAG
>SMXE01000104.1 GCA_004357015.1 Caldithrix sp. | reverse complement strand
TGACCGAAGGCGGTGTGCTCATCATTACCGCCAGACGCTGCCGCACGCAGAACAAGAACCGCAAAGACGCAGTAGAGCGCCTGGTCACTCTCTTGCAAAAAGCAGCGGAGAAGCCCAAACCACGCAAGCAAACAAAACCTTCCCATAAAGCGAAAGAACAGCGGCTGGAAGCGAAAAGACAGCAAAGCGAAAAGAAGAAGCGGCGGCGGCAGGTTGGAGACGGCAAGGAATGACACGCATCTACCTGGACAGAAATATTCTCCACGGAGCGATACAGATTTGCGCGGAAACGAATAGGTTGGAAAGGAGGCTTCACACTTTTTGACAGGGCTAACCGCAAACTCGGTAATCCGTCAGTTAATGCAACCGAGTACGACCGATCCACCAGCGACCAGAACTTCCCATCCCCTACTTCTGCAACAGTAGCCGCTCGACAAACTTCTGCTGCTTCACCTCAAGCTGTATGAAGTACATGCCGCTGCTTACATCAAGGCCGCTGCTGTCTTTGCCCAACCAGCGGACGTCCTTAAACCCTGCCTGTTCTATTTCATTCACCAACGTGCGCACCAACTGTCCTTTTATGTTGAAGATTCGCAGCGTAACATGCGCCTCCTCCGGCAATGTGTAACGGATGTTCGTCTCTGCATTGAACGGGTTGGGATAGTTTGGACTCAAACGGAACTCCACGGGCAAGGGTGGGCTGCCGTTTTCACCGAATCGAACAAACTCGTTTAGCGACAGTAGATCTTCACGCGCGGTCAGCACAGCTTCCACCCACGATTCACCCGAATCCGAAAAGCTGTTCGAAACCAGGTAAATAGACCCGCCCGCATTGCTGCCGCCCACCACATAGAGTTCAAGTCGCGCCTCCCGGACCGGGCCGCGAATGCCTGAAACGGAGAATTTGAAGTAGGTGTTGAACTTATCCTTTTCTACCTTCGCTGAGGACTTGCCGTAATTCCGGGAGGGATCGGTGAATGGTCACGATTTGGCAATTTAGAGGACCAAACACACACGCCAATTTATGCACTCACCCTATGTTTGGCAAGTGCTGAACAAATCCTTCTTGCAAATATTTTCAAAAAATCGTATAATCCAAAATCCTGCAATTGCCTTTCTCTGATGTCCCTATAGTATTTGTAACTCTGATTTCATCCAAGGCGATGTGGCAGGCAAATTTTCCCCGAATTTAGTGTGGAGGTTCTATGTTTTTTCGCATGCTTTACGATGATAAACTCGCGCAGGCTGCGTACCTGGTCGGCTGTCAGGGCACCGGCGAGGCCGTCATCATCGACCCGGAGCGGGATGTGGACCGCTACCTCGAAGCGGCCGCACAGGAAGGGCTGACAATCACCGCGATCACCGAAACACACATCCACGCGGATTTTCTGTCGGGGGCGCGGGAACTCGCCGAGCGCACCGGTGCAAGGCTTTACCTTTCCGACGAAGGCGATGCAGACTGGAAGTATCTCTGGCTCGACAAGAAACAGGGTGGCGGCAGCTACGACCACCAACTGGTGAAAGACGGCGATGCGTTCAGAATTGGCAAGGTTGAAATTAAGGTGGTACACACGCCAGGGCACACGCCTGAGCATATCAGCTTTCTGGTAACGGACCACGGCAGCGGCGTCAGCGAACCGATGGGCATCGCCAGCGGTGATTTTGTATTCGTGGGCGCGGTGGGCCGGCCGGACTTGCTGGAGACGGCCGCTGGCATTCAGGGGGCAAAGGAAGAATCCGCGCGTGTGCTGTTTCAGTCCATCCAGCGCTTCAAGGAACTGCCGGACTACCTGCAACTATGGCCCGGGCACGGCTCCGGCAGCGCCTGCGGCAAAGCCCTAGGCGCGGTGCCGCAATCCACAGTCGGCTACGAGAAAAGGTTCAACACCTCAATTCAAGATGCTGGCAACGAAGCGCAATTCGTCAGGTCGGTCCTGTACGGCCAGGGGGAACCACCGCTCTATTTCGCGCGCATGAAAAAAGAAAATAAAGAAGGGCCGGCAATTCTCGGGAAAATGCCCGAACCAGCGGAATTGCGCGTTGAGGACATAAAAAAAATGCTACGTGCGGACAAAGTGTTGCTGGACACTCGGACCTGGCCGGAGTTCGTCGAGGGCCACCTGCCCGGCTCACTGTTCACGCCACTGGACAAATCTTTTCCTACCATCACAGGCTCGTACGTGGAACCCGGGCAGCCTGTTTACCTGGTGGTCGAGGCCGGACGCGTGCAAGAGGCCGTGACCGATTTGATCCGGATTGGCCTGGATGAGGTTGTCGGTTTTGTGACCCCGGAGACGGTTTCCCGCTACACGGCGCAGGGGAATGAGATACAGAAAATGAGACACTGCAATATGACCGACTTTTTGGACTTGTCAAAGTGCGACGGCGGGCAGATTCTGGACGTACGGCAACCTGAAGAGTATGAGGCCGGTCGCCTGCCCAACGCCATCAACGTGGCACACACCAAGCTGCTGCATCGCCAGAATGAAATAGCGAAAGACCGGACCGTACTCGTTCACTGCCACTCAGGCCTGCGCTCCGCTTATGCCGCCGCATTGCTGCAAAGCTCTGGCTACGATGTCATCCACCTGGATGGTGGGTTCGTGACCTGGCGGGCCGCCAACGGCGAAATCGTGCAGAAGTAACACAAGAAACTGACCTTCGCCAGAAGGTTTGTGTTTGAATGCGAGTTGGCAGCTCGACCCAAAAAATGTCCACCTTCCGAAAAAGGTCAACGTCACGCCTGTCCTTGACTTTTCCTCACAAAATATTTATCATCCAAAATTATGCCAACTAATAAAGCTAAAGAAAGAAGCCCCTACTGGAGAAGATATGCCACCCTGCCTAAAATTTGTACTCATCGTTCTTTTTATTCTATCGACAAACGCCTTTGTCCGGGCACATGAGTTTGACGCAGACAGCGCTTACGCTTACACCAAACACTTGTGCTCCACCATCGGGCCGCGTCCCATGGGCTCCTCCAATGAACGGGCTGCGCTAAAATGGGCGGTTGAGAAATTCAAAAGCTTCGGCGCCGACACGGCCTACATTCTCACCTTTACCGAGATCGAAAAACGAAACGGCGACGTACTCAACACCAACAGTGGCACGGCAATAGGCATTTTCAGGGGAAAAACAGATTCCAGCATTGTCATCGGCGGCCACATTGATTCTTCCGGCAAGGAAGTCCCGGGCGCAAACGATGATGCTTCGGGCACAGCCTGCGCCATCGAGCTGGCCAGGATCTGGAGCGAGAAGCCGCGGCACTATACGTTGGTGTTCACGGCTTTCGGAGGCGAGGAGCAAGGTTTGGTCGGCTCGCGCGATTTCGTGGACAACTACCCGAACATTGGCAATGTTCATCTGATGCTGCAGATCGACATGTCTGCCAGCGACGACCAACTCATTGCCTTTCTGGAAATCAAAGATCATCAGGCGCCGCAATGGCTGGTCGAGGACGCTTTTGCGGTCGAACGTACCCTGGGCCATACAGGGCTCCACTACCCGACACATTTTTTCTCCATCAACAATGCCATCGGCGGAGTCGGCTCCGACCACATGCCGTTTCTCGAAAAAAACATTCCGGCTATCGACTTTACCGCAGGTGTGATCAACTCGGCCATCCACACGCCTGAAGACAAATTGGAATTTGTGGACAAATCAATGCTGGCTCGCAGCGGCGAACTCGTTGATGGACTCCTCACAAAATACCAGAAAACCGGCATCCCGCAGCCCACTGCCGGGCACTACATGCTCTGGTCTCTCTTTGGCGGTCGCTTCTTCGTGCCGTCCTGGTTGGTCGAAGGCGTCGTTATTCTGTCTCTGATTCTAGGCGTCTGGGCTTTCACATACAGTCGCAAGACACGCCTGCTTATTGCAAAAGCGGAACGTGTGCGATTCTCCGGCAGCAAGACTCTCTTGCTCATAATCCTGGTCGCTATCTTTGTTCAACTCGGTGAGGCTTTTATACAGTTGCTGAAAGGGCTGCGCTATCCGTGGCTGGTACACATTGACAAGTACCTGATTTTTGCAGCTATTTGGGCTACGGGTGGCGTCTGGGTGGCAGCACAACTCAGCCGTGTCTGGCGCTTCAGTCCGGACCCGTATGTCTACTCCAAACGGGCATTGGCCATTCTGGTCGCGTTCGTGATGCTGCTCGGCATCGTGAGCTTCCGCCTTGCGTTTCACCCGGCGCTGACGCTGCTACTCATGAGCCTGGCGATTTTCGTTCCGAGCCCGGGCTTCAAACTGCTTATGGGGTTATTGGCGCCTATTCCAATGTTCAAACTGATGTTCATGGAGGTGTTCACATTTCTGGCCAGGAATTCCATCGCCTCCGGTTTTGGCATCGATTCCTTTATCACCGCAGTTCTCTACAGCGCTGCCCTTACCGCCATTCTGGTCATCTGGTACTTGCCCACAATCTACTTCTATGGTTACATTCTGGTGGCGGCTAAGCCTTTCCTGCACGCGTTCAAGCGGCTGAGACATCCGGCCTTCGGATTGCTGGTACTGTTTGGGATCTTCGGTTACGGCGGCTACCTCTACTCTTTCCCCGCTTACAACGAGATGTGGCGGGCCAGCATTAGGCTTGAAGCCGATTATGATCTTCGAAGCGGAGAAAGCTCGATCAAAATATCCGGCAACGAATACTTTCGCAACGTGACGGTCAAAGCGGATTCGTTCCAACGCACTTATGACGAACGCATCCACACTGACGATCTGCCGATTGCGTTCACCGCCGATTGGCTGCAGGTTTCGGGGCGCGAAATGCTGAATCCTGGACCAACAGACACTTTGCGGGTCGACTGGCTCATCATGAGCGACCGCCCGGCATACCGCACAACGGTCAGGATTTTCGCAGACAGTCTGAAGCCACTGCCCATTTCTGCTAACTGGGGCTTTTCCAAAAGAGATGACCATGTCCTCTTCACCTGGTTTGCGGAACCACCGGACACTTTGCGTTTGCAAGCCACCTTCGCCATGCAACCAGGCGCGAAATTGATCCGGGAAATCGAATGCCTCTACACCGAAGCACCGGTTCCGTTGACAATAACCGCTGAACTTGCCGATGTTTTCTATCGCACCACGATCACGGTCCGCGACACCATTGAAACCTCGGCGATGCAGGCGAACGCCGAGTAATCAGCAAACCAAGAAGTCTGTGCCATGGCAATAAAGATAGACACCGCTGCCTCTCATCCCCTTTACAGCGTCCATCCTTCGGTGGCATATTTGCATGCGATTCTCGCAAACCTGCCCCAAAAGACCGGGCGTTCCATCGATGAGTGGCTCCGCCTCGTGCAAGGATCCGGCCCCGGCAGTGAGAAGGAGCGTCGGGACTGGCTCAGGACGGAATTCAAACTGGGCGGCACCACCGCCATGATTATTGCCGAACGGGCAGAAGAAACAGCCGACGACAGCAGCGACCCGCAAACTTACCTGCGAACAGCCGAGGAGTACGTCGAAGCCATGTACGCGGGTCCGAAGTCAGGTTTGCGAGTGATCCATGACGAACTCATCAAACTGGGCAAATCGCTTGGTGAAGACGTCAAAATCTGCCCGTGCAAAACCATCGTGCCGCTGTATCGCAATCACGTATTTGCGGAAATCAAGCCGTCGACGAGGACGAGGATAGATTTGGGATTGGCGTTGAAAAGCACGCCTGAAATACCGCCGGCAAGACTGCTCGAAACCGGCGGCCTTCAAAAGGGCGACCGCATCACACACAGGTTTGCCATCTCTTCGAACGACGAAGTGGACCATGAAGTCCGGCGCTGGCTGGCCCTGGCATACGAACTTGACGGTTAACACTCTTGACATTGCTGAAACAATGTCAACCGGGTGACCTCTAATAAAGGTAAGAAAACTCCCGGCGTCGACGGCGTCCTCTGGAAAACCGTCCGCGTCAAAATGCAGGCTGTCCTCAGTCTGCGTCAACACGGTTACAAAGCACAACCATTGCGCAGAATTTACATCCCAACAAGAACGGGAAGAATGCACACTGACACATAACGTGCCTCATGAGATTGCTGACTTCGTGTCCGACAGAGCTAAAAATGAAGGCCACGCACACAAGGTGAATATAATAACACTATATTACCGGAAGTTCCATTAGTAGTTTTCGGCCAATC
>SMXE01000103.1 GCA_004357015.1 Caldithrix sp. | reverse complement strand
GGCTGCTTCGGGAGGATACTGGATTAGCCTCGCATCGGACGAGATTTGGGCCTCGGCGACGACAATTACAGGATCGATCGGCATAATTGCCATCATTCCGACCTTTGAGGGTACCTTAAAGAAGATCGGGATCAACGTAGACGGGGTTGGTACGACCAAATTTTCAGGTGCATTCAGCCCGGCACGCGGATTGTCGGAACCTGTAAAGGACATCATTAATCAGTCAATACAGCAGGGGTACAAGCAGTTTGTCGCTCAGGTCGCTCAGAGTCGCGGCCTGACGTTTGAGGCTGTGGACGCGGTGGCAAGAGGTCGTGTTTGGTCCGGTCTGGCTGCAAAAGAGCTTGGGCTCATCGATAGGTTGGGTGGCTTGCGGGAGGCGATCAACTCGGCAGCGGAACGAGCGAATCTTTCAGAATTTGAGGTTGTTTATATCGAAGATCCACCGACCTTTGAGGATACTCTGGCAGCATTTCTCGAAGAGACCTCGATTTTGGGATCGCGACCAAGACCCACAAATCCCGGTCCGGTACAGACTCTTTTGGCCAACCTGAATGAAGATCTAAGAGCATTGTTCGCTTTGAACGACCCTAAAAACGTTTACGCTCTTTGCCTGGTCTGCCGATTAAGTTGGTAAGCCGGGCGGCACCTTGGGCCAAAGAAATGAAAAGGATTGAGCGGACCGATAAGGAGTGGCGCAAGTTATTAACTCCTGAACAATATAGCGTATGTCGGCTAGGCACCACCGAGCAGCCGTTCTCCGGTGAATACGAGTCCAACAAGGCCGACGGTACATACGTCTGTGCCGGCTGCGGACTTGAACTCTTTCGGTCTGTAAATAAGTACGATTCCAGAACTGGATGGCCAAGTTTTTTCCAGCCTGTAGATCCCGGCCACATTGACGAGATTAGTGACGACAGCCACGGGATGGTGCGCAAGGAGATACGCTGCGCACGTTGCGAAAGTCATTTGGGCCATGTCTTTCCAGATGGCCCCGAACCCTCCGGATTGAGATTCTGCATAAACTCGGCGGCACTGGTGTTCCAGCCCAAAGACGACGAATAGTCAAAGCTTAGAGCTCGGCTAATCCAAACAAAGTGATCGTTACAACGGTCACAGCCAGAACAAATGAATAAATCGTTGTTATGAAGGCATATTTGAAGGTCGTGCGAATCCAGCCCTGGCCTGACAGGACCTTCATGGCGACAAACAGATAAAGAGGCACCGCGCCCAAGAAAATCCAAGCACTGATAAGCGAGCCAAGGAAAACCTGAGCCAGCATCAAAAGTGTCAGCACCACAAAAATGTAGCTGTGAAAATGAAGTGAAAAAATGAGTTGCTTCATTAGCCGATTGTTTCGGCCCCAATAAAAAACGCGCATCAAAAGGGCAAAGAAAGGGAGCAGGAGAATCATTCCACGGGGTAACCATTTATTGAAGAGGTCGTTTACTTTTTGCGGCTCCAAGGCAGCTGTCCGAAAACCCTTGATGACGTTGAGGCCGAACTCTTCGGCGGCGGTTTCTGGATCTTCAAGATTCTCGACCGGCTCCTTTAGAAAATCTTCCGGCACTTCCACTTCACCTGTGTCGGCATCGAGGACCACGAACATCCGCACTTCGATGCGGTAGGGCCGTCCGTTGATATTGATTGTTCCCTCAATCTCATTCGTGTTCCTAAGAGGTACCTCCTCGTTTTCCGTAGGTGTTTGGGCGGCGCCTTCGGCTGGTTCAACGGAGCTGAGCAGCCGTGCTTCTAGCTTGGCCAGAAACTTCCGTACCTTCTCCCTCTGCCCGATCAGACCAGGTGTTTCGCCGAGATCCGCATCCTGAAGGCGCGCCAGACTGTTCAGGCCTTTGACATTGTCGAAAACGCGCTCAGAGACCGATCTTTGGTCGACCGGTTCAACTACTATTCTCACGATAGCTACATTTGTGACGCTCAAGGCGACGAAGAATAAGACAGAGACGATGAGGTAAAGCCGTACCGGCGGGATATATCTGGCCCGTTTGCCTTCGACATAGGATTTCGTGAGAACCCCTGGCAGGAAAACCAGTAGGCCCGTGGTCCTGAGGAAACGAGATTCCAAAGTAATAAAATCCTCAGTCACTTCCCAAAAGAACGACCAAACGGTTCTGCGGAGGTCAGCGTCCTTCTGACCACACTGATTGCAGAAATTGCCAGCCAGAGGGACATTGCAGTTTTGGCAAAACCGGATTTCGGTCGCCAGCGCCTCGCTCACCGCGCCAACTTCGCCGCCTCCCTTGGGCAATCGGAATCGCTTCTTGATCGCGCTGAAGGGAATCAAGCTGCGAAGTTTATCACCGAATTCAGCCATGCGAACACCCTCGCACCCTCTCATCCAAGGCTGCAACCATGAACGACCGCAGTTGATCTTGGCAAGTTGTTCTTATTTGGGCGCCGGAATCGACCTATCAATAAACCCTGCGTACAGCCGACCCACACAGGTTTCTGACAATGTCTCGTTGCGTTGATTTCGCTTAGAAACAGCCGTCAAGCCGGCTTCCGATCCCGCCGCAGTCGCGGCCATTCGAAACGGTTTTTTCCTGTTCTTTCGCCTCACCAGAAGCAGTGCTTTTATCGGTGGCGCACACCGAAAGAAAAAACGATGCACTCAATATCCCTACAAAAATTCTCTTTATTATATATTGCCTCTTAATCGCCTGACTTACCGATCCAGTGGCCGCCTTCTCGATGAAGCGGGTCAGCAAATGACCATGTTGAGGAACAGCTTGAATCCAATCGGCACCATCTCAGTGATCCGAAGATTGGCCTCTTTTTCCTGTCTCGATCCCCTAGGCCTACTCGTGCCAAGTTGAACAGGAATGCGGGATGAATGACCTCGGGAATTGGCTGGGGCGGCAGGATTCGAACCTGCGATCACGGGATCAAAACCCGATGCCTTACCGCTTGGCTACGCCCCAACGCTTGGCAAGGTGGTGCAAATAAGCATAAGGGCGGGCAGCTGTAAAGCATTATGAATCGAGTATTATGAAATTGCGTCGGAGTGGCCTAAGTCGTTTGTTCATAAGGTTTTTGACGGCCCAAGAGGACAAGTGATGAAACATATACGATAAATGTCAACAGCATCCAAAGGCCGGTCCGATCGGGCCATACGTATGCCAACGCAGGCGGCACAGCAACCAGCAGAAGATAAAGGGGCAGTCCGAACGACCATGACATCGATCTGTCCAGATAATGGTGCAGGTGGGAGCTGTCGGGACTGAATGGAGAGCGGCCCTGGATCACTCGCCAAACCATGAGTCGCACACAATCCAGCACAGGGACTAGAAACCACAAGGCAATGGCATCTGCGCTAACGTAGGCAAAATTGATGTTGTATGCGTAAATAGCCAGCAGCCCGAACAGAATGCTGAGCGCGTAACTTCCAGAGTCACCCAAAAAAATACGGCCTCTCAAATTAAAGATGAATGCGACAAGCAGGCTCGCAAACAGACCAAATACTAGAACCCAAGAATATTGGGGTAGATAAAGTGCTAGCAACGCGCACCATACTAATGACATCCCTATAACCAATCCATTTTTGCCGTCGGCCATGTTCACGGCGTTCAATAGCCCGACCAGGCAAAGGACGCTGAAAACACCGCTCCATCCTTCGAGAAAGAAGTTTTGCGATATGAAACTGAAACGCAGGAAGCTGAGTTCAAAATCAGGGACAAAATAGATGCTGGTCCAGGCGACCAGGATCGCGAATAATAGGCGGGCCGCCGGATGAATATGATTCCGATCGTCAATAAGACCTAAAACCAGGGCCACCGAGCAGGCTACCCCCAATACCGCATAAATAATTGCGACCGGTCCGTCCGCCAACACAAGCGAAATCGCCACTGACGGTATGACTACCGCCAACCCTCCCACCAGCGGGGTCACATGCCCATGTAACTTCCGATCGGCATCAGGGTTATCCAAGATGCCAAAAAAATTCCCTATTGGCGTCGCCAACCAACAAATACTCGTTGCGACCGCTGCAGAAACAGTCGCCGCTATGAGGATTTCGATAGTCATTCGGAAACGGTTCCAGCTTGGGTTATGAAAAACTATCTAAGGCCAAAGGGAGCCTGCCATATCATACATATTACAGATCAGCGTCGGTCCGCGACCACCGCCAGCGACGCCGCCGCGAGCGCCAGTTGTGAGAAGATGCTGGTGACATCACGAATGATTTCCAGCGTCGTGAACGTGCTAAGTTTTTTCGGTACGACAATCGTGCTGCCGGGCGGCACCGCGTGGGATTTGAACGACCAGGGCGCGGTCTTGATCGGTTTTGCCGTACCGTTCGGATAAATCAGGAATATTCGACCATCGTCGGCGGTTTTGGTAAGTCCGCCAGCCTCCCTTAAGAATTGCTTTACATTCTTTCCCGCTATGAATTGGAGAGCACCCGGATTCAGCACATCTCCAGATACGACGACGAAATGGGGTCGCTTGGGCATATGAATCCGATCACCGGCTTCCATCAATATATTCAGTTCAGGCCGTGCCCTTAGCGCTGCCGGGTCGGCCTCAACGACAAAACGACCCGGAGCTTCTACTGTTGCGAGCTCCGTAGCGAGCTCTCTGACGGCGGTTGCTGCTTCTGCCGACAGGTTACTTTTGACCGCGGCGGCTGCAAGAGCGGCATTGATCTCACGGGCGGTTCTTCTAAATCCCTCTTCCTGCAATAATTTCACACTAATCCGTGTCGCCACCGCGCCGTATGGAAAAGCCTGGTCGGTCAGTCCGCCAGCGCGGCTGATCAGTTCCAAAAGAGTCTCTCCCTTTTGAATCGAATAGAGACCGGGGCGTTCGAACTCACCGGTCAAAAGAACTCCACCCGGCTCTTGATCAGCAGGCAGAGTATGGAGCCTGACAGTACCCCCTGGTGCAACGATCTCAAGGCCAGCGCGATCAACATTCAGATCAACCACTATTCTCGCCGTTGTCACGAGTCCACTACCGAGCCCGCTTCGCGGATGCGTTATTTCTATGTTACTTAAATCGGCGTTGGGCAGCGGACCACCCGCCGATGCCAGCAATGATTCGACCGAAACTTGATCGGCGACTGGATATAGACCCGGCGACCGTACTCCCCCTGAAATACCCAGGCTGTTTTCAAGAGCGAATACCAGGTACTCGGGCTTTTTCCGAAAAATTTCTGGACACTCCGCTTCCTTGGGGCCAGCAAGTATTGGTCCGAGTTCGATCGGGCCTCGTGAATCAATCTCGTTTGGTTCCTCTTCCCTTACCTTGGTCGCTGTGAAAAATGCCCTGCGTACGACATCAAATCTCTGCCCCTCAATTTGCTCCGCCTTTTCCGCCAAGTAATCAAGTGCGTAGCAACCCTCTTGAGCCGCGGTTCCTCCCAACACCACATTGCGAACATGGGAAGACGACAAAAAACGAATGTGGTCCTCCGAAAATACATATAATTCGTCATTATCTTTAAGCGGCACATCCTGCTCGCCCCTCATGGTCAATCCAAGATTTATGGCCTTCAATATTTTCGAAAGGCTACCAGG
>SMXE01000102.1 GCA_004357015.1 Caldithrix sp. | reverse complement strand
TGCAACGGTGCAGCAAATGCCGCCCAACCTGCGGGCAAAATATGTTCGTGGACATGCGCTCTACCGAAAAGGGAATTATCAGGAAGCCCGGAACATCTGGGAACAGATTCTCAAGGAACAGCCGTATAACAAGACGGTGCTGGATGCCATCGACAGCGCCAGAGAGCGTTTGAACAAACAACAGAGGCACTAGAAAAGTTGTTCAGTAGCGTTGAAAAACAACAGCTAAAGGTACCCGCCCATATCGACTACCTGGGCGACCTGCGCGACTTCGTGACGAAGATTGGCCGCAAGCACAAGTTTTCGGACAAGGTAGTCAACGCGTTCAAGCTGGCGGTGGATGAGGCATCTACGAATATTATCCGGCACGCATACCGTGATTCCGGCACGCAAGGCCTGATCACCCTTCGCGCCATCGTCAAGAAAAACAGCCTCACACTTTCAGTTATCGATCAGGGCGTCTACTTCGATCCGAAACGCGTCAAGGACCCGGACCTCAACCGTTATATCGATATCGGCAAAAAGGGCGGTCTCGGCATCTTCATCATGCGCAAATTGATGGATGAGATCGACTACCGCAAAACGGAGGAAGGGAATGAGCTGCGCATCACCAAGTATCGCGACAAACCGGCAAAGAAAGGCGTTCTGAAGTCTGTTTCATCCATCCCGTTTTCCATCAAGGCCAAGTACTTTTTCCGTGCCATTGCCATCATCACGGCCATCGTTGCCATTGGCTATTTTTATTTTTTTTTGAAGACCGACAATGAGATTATTGCCGATTTTCTGATTGACGGACACACCACCAGCCGTGTGATTACAACTCGCATTGCTTCTGCTCCGCTGGAAGACTTCACGTTCATCGAAGATATTGTCAATCCCATCGACGAGGAGTACAAAGGGCAGATAGCCAGCATTTCCGTTGAGGACAGCACCGGGACTATCGTTTACAGCTCGAATGTTGGGGAGCTGTTCATTCCGTTTTCCAGACCCTCAGAATTTGAACAGTTGAACGAAAACGTTTTCAAGTACACGACAGGCAATTCTCCGGCAGGCGTATACGAGTTTGAAAGTCCCATCGTGATTAAAGACGCAAGCATCGTTTACGGCAAGTCACACGTTTTCTTTTCCGCCAAAACGGTCGATGACAAAATTGCGTCCATCCGGCTCAACCAGTTGCAGTTTGCACTTCTTATCCTTGGGATGGTCTATGTCGGGATTGCGCTGCTGATTTATCTGGTCATGAATCCCTTCCGGAAACTTTCAGACTGGGTCAAGAACCTCGGGCATGGTGAGATTGAGGACGAGATGGATATTGACGCCTCCACCGAGATCGGCGAAATTGCCCGCGCATTCAGCGACATTACCAGCAAGTTTCGTGATTCCCAGAAGAACCTCGTCGATCAGGAACGGCTGAAGAGAGAAATGCAGGTGGCGCAGGAAATCCAACAGACGCTACTCCCCATGGAGTTTCCTGTGCTGGAGGGCTACGAGCTTGCCGCTTACTATGAAGCCGCCAAAGAAGTCGGCGGTGACTACTACGATTTTGTGGAAGTCGACAAAGATACTCTTGGTATTGCAGTGGCGGATGTATCCGGAAAGGGTGTGCCCGGCTCGCTGGTGATGACCATGATCAGAACAGCGCTCCGCACGGAAGCGCGCAGCCTGAAGGACGCTGCCGAGGTGTTGGCCCGGGTGAACGCGTTTGTCAGCAACGACATCAAGAAGGGCATGTTTGTCACGGTCTTCTACTTGATCATCGATTCAAAAAAGCGCAGTCTCAATTATGCCAGTGCCGGCCACAACCCGATGATCCTGTACCGCGGCAGCACCAAGCAAACGTACTATCTCAACCCCAAAGGCTTCCCCATTGGGGTGCAATTGCCCGAGAAAAATCACTTTAGGAACTATATCGAGTCTGATACTATTCAGCTTAACAAAGATGACATCTTGCTGCTATATACCGACGGTATCACCGAGGCCATGAACCCGCGGCGCGAGCTGTTTGGTGAGGAGCGGCTGCAAAAGGTGCTGCACGATTACGGCCATCTGTCCGCCGAGCCATTCGTTGAAAAACTGAAAGATGCGATCTACTCCTTCACAGAAGGGGCGCCGCAGTACGACGACATCACGCTGGTCGCCATCAAGGAAGAGTCGACACGCGAGGAAGACGAGCTCCGCCGCGCCAAAGAAGTACACAACCTGGTTTTCGAGGGCATGAGCATCCGGCAGGCGTGCGACATTGTGAACCTGACGACCTATGCCTACTATAATAAATATAAGAAGATTTTCGAAGAGCAGGGCATCGATGCATTTGAGATTGACAAGTCGATTTCTGTTGAGGCCAAACATCTCAGCATCGAGGAAAAGACTAAAATTTTCGATGTTATCAGAAATCATCCTGAGTACGGCGCCAGCCGCATCAAAGATGAATTAAAAACCGAAAAGTATGGTTTTTGCCGGCTTGGCGAAACGCGGGTTTACGAGGAGCTTGTGCGAAACCGGCTAAACACCAAGGCGTTGCGCGAAGCGTTCGTGCAGCGAGCGCATCGCAGCAAGCGCAGGATCAAGCCGCCCGGCACCCCGTTCATGACTCTGGACGGCGAGATAATCATTAGGAAATCAGAGGCTACCAATTACGGCATCGACACCGAAAAAACACCCAGACCTGAACCTGGCTCCGACAAGGACACCGCTTCCACTGAGCGCGTGAACGAGCAGCCGACCGAGCAGGCGGCTCAACAGGAACTTCCCGAAAGCTTACAGGACACTGTTATCTCCGACTTTGAGGCGGAGTCTCTAATCGACGCTCCTTTGGAGGATGTGCTTGCCAAAGACAGGCCCGCAGACCCAAGAGATTCAAAGACCGAAACCACTATGTTGGATTTAGAGGTCGAGGCAAATGACGCGGACGAAGCGGCTTCACTATCTTCCGGAACTGTAGAGGCCGATGCGGAAGAAATGACGCTACTTGAGGATTTTTCCTTTGAGGACTTGTTTGGCAGCGATTCAGAGGTGGAAGACCTTACCGAGGAATTTGACGAGACAAGTGTGGTCTCGGAAGAGGAAACGCCCGATGCGGCCACGGCTTCTGACAGTGTCACTGAGGTGGAGAAATCTCCGTCGTCCGAACCGGTGGAGTCTGCTGATCTCAGTCAGGAAATTCAGGATGTTGCAGGTGTGGATGAAGGCGAAGCAACCCTGACCACGGCCTCATTGGACGAGTTGCTGAGCTTGGATCCCCAGATAGTCGATGAAGAAACGAACGATTTTAAGGAAACGTCCGCCGAGGAAACACTTGAAGCTGCCTTGGATAATTCAGTGACTCAGCAGCAGGACGACCAAACCGTTTCGTTTTCAGACCTCATTCAAGCCATTGATGATGAACTGGTGTATGTAACGGAACCTGCGGGAAAGGACGATGTCGTCAGCGAGGACGACGAAGCAGCACCTGTGTCTAATAGCACCACGGTTCAGGAAGATGGCGCCGCCCGAAAGCAGGCTTCAGCATTTTCGAGGAATGACGATAAACGAAATGGAGACAGGCAGCGTTCGCAGGGCGACAACAAGACAGAGGCCTTGCCTGAAAGCAAAGAACTCATACTCATCAATGGCATCAAGCATTACAAGAACAACGATTACGGCAAAGCCATTGAGGAGTTCAGGCGAGTTATTGACCAATATCCTGACTACAAAGAAGCGCACAGCATTCTTGGCAACGCCTATTTCAGGAACAAGATGTACAAAGAAGCGGAAGTCGAGTACCGGATGGTCAAGGAAATTGACCCGAACGATGTAACCGCGTATGAAAATATGGGCGTCATTTACGCGAACCGTGGTGAGTACGAGCAGGCGGTTAGCCAGTGGCAGAAAGTCATAGAGTTGAATCCTGATCGGGTTGACATCACGGACAAAATCGAGAAAGCGATGAGGATGATTTAGGAGGGATTTGGTCTGGTTTCAGCTTTGTTTCTGTTGACTTTTTACGCAACTTCTTGTATATTTCAAATTCTTATATCAGATTGCTTACAATTTACTCTTAGGAGTTTCCCATGGAAGGCATTCAAGTCTCACTTGAAAAAGTCGGACCAAGTCAAAATATTGCTGTCATAAAGGTTGGCGGCTACATTGACACAACGACTTCTGCAGAACTCGAGCATTCTTTGTCAACGCTTCTCAAGGAAAACAGCTACAACATCATCATCGATCTCGGAAATGTTGATTATATCAGCAGCGCGGGATGGGGCATTTTCATCAGCGAGATAAAGGGGATCCGGGGGAAGAGTGGCGACTTGAAGCTGGTGCGTATGGTTCCGGACGTTTACGAAGTCTTTGAGCTCCTGGAGTTTCACTACATTCTAAAGGCATTCGATACTTTGGAGGAGGCTATCGCCGACTTCGATGGCGTAGGCAGTTCCGGGGCTGGTTCCCTTCAATCGCCGTCCGCAGCCCATCAAGTTGGCAATTCTGTTTCAGCATCGGAACCCGAAACGGATATCGCGCAGGTGCAGCCGGGACTCGAAGCGGGTGGAGAATCAGAACCACAAACACTGGAAGAAAAACTCCGGCAGGTCGTTATAGAGAAACCGGATTCAGGGTTGTTTCAGCTCATCAAGGCGCTTAACACGCCCCGTTTTGGCAATATTAAGCTTGGCTGGTTTGAGATGCGCAAATATCTCAAGCAACTCAATCTGGATTCGAAAAAGAAGCGCGTTCAGTTTTTCAAACAGCATACCTTTGGCTAATGCATATTTTGTGTTTACGATGTTCATCCCAGACCAGCAACACCTCCCACATCTTGAATGCAGTCGTTTTTAGCCGACAAATCTCTATAAGTCCTTTGTGAATGTTTATCGATCGAGCGAAAATAAATATCCGCGCCGGCAATGGCGGCAGCGGGTGTGTCAGCTTTCGTCGCGAAAAGTATGTCGCCAAGGGGGGGCCGGATGGCGGGGATGGCGGCCAGGGCGGCGATGTCGTAATGGTGGCAGATCCCAACCTTGCGACCCTGCTTGATTTCAAATACCGCCCGCATT
>SMXE01000101.1 GCA_004357015.1 Caldithrix sp. | reverse complement strand
GCTCGCCCAGAATAATGTAGTCCTGCAATTGCTCCGGAGAAACCTGTCCCATGGCCGCCAGCACACCAACCGCGATGGGCAGGTCAAAAGCTGAGCCTTCCTTCTTGACGTCGGCCGGCGCGAGGTTGATTGTGATACGCTTCTGCGGAAAACGGAAGTCCGAGTTTTTGATTGCAGCGTTAACCCGTTCCTTCGATTCCCGCACTGCTCCTTCAGGCAGGCCGACAATTGCGAGCGCAGGCAGTCCTTTTTCAAGGTGGGCTTCTACTTCAACGATGTAGGCGTCGATGCCGAGCAGCGCGGCACTTATCACTTTTGCGAACATAGAGCCTTCAGAAATGTAGTCGTTGCACGAAATATTCAGCTATTGGCATTTAGCTGTTGGCTGTTGGCACACAATGAGAGATTTTAGGACTCTGATGTTGCCGCGTCCTGAAATAGGTTCACGTGTTGAAAGTTATTCATGAAGTTGCCAACAGCTAAAACCCAGCGGCCAGCAGCGAAATAGTTACAAAAGCCCTGCATGTTAAGTAACACGGCTGAGATAATCAACGAAAAACAATTTTCTGCCCGTGGGTGAAGGTGCAACGTGAAACGTGAAACGGCAAGCGTATTGAGTAACCGTGAACCTTGGATAGGGAGGGACTTTTGCACAAGAGGTTGCCCGATCACTGGAATATAGGCTAAATACGAATATAGGCTAAATACATGTTGACTTTTGCCGACTAATAGGTATAAATTGATCGAGAAGTTTTACTAGATGAATCAATTCCCCAGCGCGGCGAAGCCGCAAGTGCAAACTAAAATCAGTCAGGCGTCTGACCGAAATGGCAAATCAAACAGTCAAAGCATGAAGGGAATATGGCGGATTGAGGATGGCAGATGGGTATGAAGTATTTTGAAATGCAGCTCTCCATCAATCCGGTACTCCAACAATCCATTCATCGACGTGCGTGACGCTTGGATTTGCCAAAAATTTGCGCTTGTGGCGCATGATTCAGGCTAGAAATTCGGGAAGACAATAGCTCCTTCCCAAGTGAAAAGAGTAATAAGTAGTGGTTCTTTGTCATGATTAAGTCGAAATAGGGAAGCTTGTTTCGGCTTTTTTTGTATCTACCAGAGTTCTTGTGCTGAAGGAGTATGTGTCTCCGGGTGGCACACGTGTACATAGTTTTGCTTATTCTGTGTACAAACATGTGGCGGGGAATTCACAGGTTCAGCCCGCTGGTTGGTTGAAATAATGCTGGCACATATTTTGTAAATAGAAATAACTCCTCGTTGTAGGTAGAAGTCTTTTGCCGTAATTATCTATTCAGCTATTGGCATTTAGCTGTTGGCGATTGTCGATAAATTGGTTGCACACAATAGAGAGATTTTGGGGAATTGGAATATTTGGAAAGGTGGGATTGCCATCGTTAAACAAGTTTACCGATTGGCAGAATTCCTTCCTGTTGAAGCAAAATATGGCTTGGGTCAGTTAAACAAAGAACAAAAGATGATAAATAACCTTAATCAGCAAGCTCGAGGCTAACAGCTAAAAGCTGAATAGTTACCTTTTTCGATTGAAACTGGAGGTGTAATCATGAGCGCCAAGGATCTCCCCAAGAAGCCGTCAAGCCCTAAGTCGGACAGCAATATCATTTCACTCATAAAGAACCTGCAGGACGTAAAGGAATACCACCAGCTTACATGGGAAGGTTCGTTTGAAGAGTATTTGCAGGTCGTCATGAAGAATCCTAGGGTCGCGCGCAACGCCTTCCAGCGACTCTACGACATGATTGTCTCATACGGCACCGAAAAATATGAGGAGTACAATGAAAAGGTAGTCAGATACAAATTTTTCGATGACCCGTTGGCCGGCGGCAAAGATGCGGTTTTCGGTTTGGAGCGCCCACTCCAGAAGTTTGTAAACCTCATAAAATCTGCGGCCCGCGGCTATGGCACCGAAAAGCGCGTGTTCCTGCTTCACGGGCCCGTTGGCAGCGCAAAGAGCACTATTGTTCGGCTATTGAAAAAAGGACTGGAAACCTATTCCCGGACCGAAGAAGGGGCGCTGTACACTTACACCTGGAAAGTGGAGAATCCGGACGGCTCAGTCACCTGGGAAGACTCACCGATGCACGAGGAGCCGCTCTGCCTGATCCCACTGGAGTATCGGGAACGCGTGTTGGCCGAGCTGAACAAGGAAATCCCTGACGAAGACGCGGTTAGCATTAAGGGTGACTTGAATCCCTTTTGCCGACAGATGTACCTGGAAAAAAGCCGTGAATATGACGGCGACTGGACGAGGATTATTCAGGACGTCAAAGTCAAAAGGCTCATCCTTTCCGAGAAAGACAGAGTGGGCATCGGTACGTTCCAGCCGAAGGACGAGAAAAACCAGGACTCCACGGAGCTCACAGGTGACATCAATTATCGCAAGATTGCGCAGTACGGCTCGGATTCAGATCCCCGCGCATTTAACTTTGACGGAGAATTGAACATCGCAAACCGCGGGTTGGTTGAATTTATCGAAGTGTTAAAACTGGACGTGGCTTTTCTCTACGATCTTCTGGGGGCATCGCAAGAGCACAAGATCAAACCGAAGAAATTCGCACAGACGGACATCGATGAAGTCATTATTGGGCATACCAACGAGCCGGAGTACAAAAAACTACAGTCGAATGAGTTTATGGAGGCGCTGCGTGACCGGACCGTAAAAATCGACGTGCCGTATATCACGAAGTTAAGCGATGAGATCAAAATATATGAAAAGGACTACAATCAGGAAAGAATAAAAGGCAAACACATCGCGCCGCATACCATTGAAATGGCGGCCATGTGGGCGGTTCTGACCCGCCTGGAAGAGCCCAAAAAGGCGCAGCTCACCCTGCTGCAGAAGCTCAAACTTTATGACGGCAAAACCCTGCCCGGTTTTACTGAAGACAATATCAAGGAATTGCGGGCTGAGTCCGTGCGAGAGGGGATGGAAGGGATTTCCCCACGCTATATTCAGGACAAAATTTCCAATGCCCTGGTGAGCGATGAAGGCCGTACCTGCATCAACCCGTTTATGGTCATTAATGAATTGGAAGAAGGCTTACGGCATCATTCGCTCATCACCGGTGAAGAGCAGCGAAAGCGCGTTCGTGACCTGCTGAGTGTCGTGAAAGAGGAATACGCCGACATTGTGAAGTCTGAAGTGCAGAGGGCCATTGCGGCCGACGAGGAGGCGCTCAAACGCCTGTGCGGAAATTACATCGACAACGTCAAGGCGTATACGCAAAGGGAGAAGGTCAAGAACAAGTACACCGGGGAAGATGAGGAGCCGGATGAACGCCTGATGCGCTCCATCGAGCAAAAGATCGATATTCCTGAGAGCCGCCAGGATGATTTCCGGCGCGAGGTTATGAACTACATCGGTGCGTTGGCACTGGAGAACAAGTCGTTCGATTACCGCTCGAACGAACGGCTGCAGAAAGCGCTGGAACTGAAGTTATTTGAGGATCAGAAGGATTCAATCAAGCTCACCTCGCTGATTTCCAACGTTGTTGACAAAGAAACGCAGGAGAAGATCGACGTGGTGAAGGCGCGCATGATCAAGTATTTCGGTTACAATGATGAAAGCGCCACCGACGTCCTGAACTACGTGGCCAGCATTTTTGCTCGCGGCGATGTTAAAGAAACCGCGTAATGCCTCATGGTTAAGAGAATTGACAGAGATGTAAGCCGTTTTCGGCAGATTATTCGTGGTAAGATCAAGAAGGATCTGAAGAAGTACATTACACGCGGCGAACTTATCGGCAAGAAAGGAAAGGATCTGGTCAGCATTCCGATCAGCCAGATCAGCATTCCGCGCTTCCGCTTCAGCCAGAGAAAGATGGGTGGCGTTGGGCAAGGAGAAGGTGATGTGGGCTCGCCCATCGGTCGCGGTGACGAAACGGGTGCGGGCAGCGCCGGGGATGCACCCGGACAGCATATTCTCGAAGTTGACATCTCCCTCGACGAGCTCGCCGAAATGCTCGGTGAAGAACTCGAACTACCAAACATTGAGGCTAGGGGAAAAAAGAGCATTTCGTCCGAGAAAAACAAGTACACCGGTATCAGCGACACCGGCCCGGAATCTTTGCGCCACTTCAAACGCACTTACCGACAGGCGCTAAAGCGGCAGATCATCGCCCAGAATTACGATCCGGACAATCCGATGATTATTCCAATTCGCGAGGACAAAAGATACCGCACCTGGAAAGTGACCGTAGAGCCGGAGAGCAACGCCGTGATCATTTACATGATGGACGTTTCCGGCTCGATGGGTGACGAGCAGAAAGAAATTGTACGCACGGAGTCGTTCTGGATCGATACCTGGCTCAAGCATCAATATAAGAATATTGAGACGCGGTACATCATTCACGATGCCGTCGCCAGGGAGGTGGACAAAGAGACGTTCTATCACACGCGCGAAAGCGGCGGTACCATCATTTCTTCCGCCTACAAGCTGGCAGCCAGTCTGGTTGAGAAAGAGTACAGTCCTGCGGAGTGGAACATTTATCTGTTTCATTTTTCCGACGGCGACAACTGGGGAGAAATCGATACAGACGAGTGCATTATCCTGCTGAAGGAAAATCTGCTTCCGAAAGTCAATCTTTTCTGCTATGGCCAGGTGGAAAGTCCATACGGCAGCGGACAGTTCATTCGCGATCTTGAAGATTACTTGCCGGAAGAAGAAAAGCTTGTGCTGTCCGAAATTCCGGACAAGGATGCTATTTACGCTTCCATCAAAGAATTCTTAGGTAAAGGAAGGTAGCAACTCCCTCATGGACCTGCCGCCAGAACTTGAAAAATATCGTGTTGAGATCATGGGGCACGCGATTGAATATGGTCTCGATTTCTATGAAACAGTCTTTGAGGTCGTTCAATTTGATGAGTTGAACGAAGTGGCAAGTTACGGCGGCTTTCCGACCCGCTACCCGCACTGGCGCTTCGGCATGGAATATGAGGAGTTATCGAAAGGCTACGAGTACGGACTGCAGAAAATTTACGAGCTTGTGATCAACAACGACCCGTGCTACGCCTACCTGATGAAATCGAACAAGGTCGTCGATCAGAAACTGGTCATGGCGCACGTTTATGCGCATTGCGACTTCTTCAAGAACAACCTGTGCTTTTCCCAAACCAACCGTAAAATGATGGACCAGATGGCGAATCACGCCACGCAGATCCGCCGCTACGTCGAGCAGTATGGCGCTGACGTGGTGGAAGACTTTATCGAAGTTTGCCTTTCCCTGGAGAACCTGATCGATCCGCACTCACCGTTCATCAAGCGTGATGATGGCAGGAACGGAGAGGTCGATGATGATGACGGTGCTGCGGAGAGAAAGAGCCCTGCCAAGCTAAAAAGCAAATCGTACATGGATTCGTTCATCAATCCAAAGGATGTTCTGGAAAAGCAGGCAAAATTTGAGGAAGAAGAGCGCAAGCGGAAGAAGGAAAAGTTTCCGGAGAAACCGCAACGCGACGTGCTCAAGTTTCTCCTCGAGAATGCTTCGCTTGAAAAATGGCAAAGCGATATTCTGGCGATTTTTCGTGAGGAAGCCTACTATTTTGCGCCGCAGGGCCAGACCAAAATTATGAATGAGGGTTGGGCCACTTACTGGCACTCAAAGATCATGACCGAAAAATCCCTGACTGATGCCGAGGTCATTGACTATGCCGATCACCACTCCGGCACGGTGGCCACAAGTCCCGGCAGGCTGAACCCGTATAAACTGGGCGTCGAGCTTTTCCGCGACATTGAGGAGCGCTGGAACAAAGGCAAGTTTGGCAAGGAGTACAACGAGTGTGACGATTGGGTGGAAAGAAAAAAGTGGGATAAACAAACCGGAGTCGGCCGGCAGAAAATCTTTGAAGTACGCAGACTTTACAACGATCTGATGTTTATCGATGCGTTCTTAACGCCCGAATTCTGTCTGGAGCACAAACTGTTTGCCTATGCCTACAACGACCGCAACGACATGTACGAAATCTCAGACCGCGACTTCAAGAAGGTTAAAGAGAAGCTGCTTGCCGGTCTGACGAACTTTGGCCAACCTTTCATCTTTGTTGTGGATGCCAACTACCTCAATCGCAACGAACTCTATCTCCTTCATCAACACGAAGGCGTGGAGCTGCAGTTGGATGAAGCCAGGGACACGTTGTTGAATCTTTTCAAGATCTGGAAACGTCCCGTACACATAGAAACCATTCTGGACGATGCCAAGACGCTGTTATCTTTTGATGGCGAGGAACATAATGAGACCGAGATCGATTAAAGAATGAGACTGGACGCTAAGAAACAACTTCGAATAGGTGACCCCAAATGAACTCCGGAAAAACCCTCACGGCAAGATTACGACAGAAACTAGCAGACAGGGAAAATGGCGGGACGTTTCTTTTCAAGGAGAGAATTAATGACTTTGCCTTTTCTCTGACCATTAAAGATTTTGACAGTCTTGCTGTCGCGATGGAGGCAGTGGAAATATCCAACGCTGCTTTCGGCCGCCAACTGACGCTTGAGGAGTTGCACGTCCGCGCACAGTCGCTACAGAACAAAATGAGGAAGGTCGTCGGAGAACTCGACGTACTCGAGGTCGATAGTATGAGCTTGAGGGCTCAGCTCCGCAGCACGATGGAGGGTGGAGAAACTTCCTCATCGGCATATTATGAAGTGGTGTTGAGCGGCGCGGGCTTGTTGACAGTGCATCGGTACGCTTACGACCCGGCTGCCAAGGCTCGAAAGTGTGTGCCGTTTTCGATGACCAT
>SMXE01000013.1 GCA_004357015.1 Caldithrix sp. | reverse complement strand
TCTTGAGCATCCTGGGCAGCGATGATGATCTTGCGGGTACCCCTGCGAATCTCGCCAAAACGGACGATGCCGTCAATTTCTGAAACAACCGCGGGTTCCTTGGGCTTGCGCGCCTCAAAAAGTTCAGCCACACGCGGCAAACCGCCAGTGATATCCCGGGTCTTTGCAATTTCCCTTGGCATTTTCACCAGGATATCGCCTGCTTCAACCTTTTGGCCATCTTGTACCTGTAAGTGAGCCCGGGTTGGAACGATATAATTACTAAGTTTATCTCCCTTGTCATCAACAATAAGCAATTGCGGACTCAGGTTTCGATTACGAGACTCTACGATGACTCTCTGCTTCAAACCCGTGGTCTCATCCAGCGCCTCACTGAAGGTGACTTTCTCAATCAGATCGACATACTTGACGTAGCCTTTGTTGTTAGAAAGTATGCTCGCAGTATAAGGATCCCACTGAAATACAACGTTTCCCTTTTCAATTGCCTGCCCTTCGGAAACCATCATGTTTGCACCATAAGGTACAATGTATTGCGCAACGACTCGATTGTTCGCATCAACGATTTCGAGCTTGCCATTTCTGCCCACCACAATTACTGCGCCGTTCACGTGTGAAATGGATTTCACATTGGTTAGCCGAACTTTGCCATTTTGTTTCGCGGCAACCTCAGACTGGGCTGCGATACGCGAGGCTGTACCACCGATATGAAAGGTACGCAAGGTCAACTGTGTTCCCGGCTCGCCGATAGATTGCGCCGCCATAACGCCAACCGCCTCACCTATAGTCACTATATTGCCCGTCGCAAGGTTGCGACCGTAGCACAAACCGCAAACACCACGCTCAGACTCGCAAGTTAGCACTGAACGGATTCTGACCGTTTCGATGCCGCTCTCGGAAATCTGATCGGACATTTCCTCGTCGATAAGGGTATTGGCCTCAACAATCACTTCCTGAGTTTCAGGGTCAAAGACATCCTCAGCCGCCACGCGACCGAGAATTCGGTCGCGGAGAGGCTCAATAATCTCCTCACCCTCCTTCAAATCCCCGATTCGCAACCCAAGAATGGTATTACAGTCGTATCCTGTGATGATTATGTCCTGCGCGACATCCACCAGCCGCCGTGTCAAATAACCAGCGTCGGCCGTCTTTAGGGCCGTGTCAGCAAGACCTTTGCGGGCTCCATGCGTTGAAATAAAATACTCAAGCACCGAGAGGCCTTCTCTAAAATTAGCGGTGATCGGGTTTTCTATAATCTCTCCCATCTGCCCGGTCATTTTCTTCTGCGGTTTGGCCATCAACCCTCTCATGCCAGCCAACTGACGAATTTGTTCCTTCGAACCACGGGCGCCGGAATCCGCCATCATGTAGATTGGATTGAACCCATCACGGTCTTTTTCGAGATTTGAAAACAGCTTATCTGCGATGTCGCTCGTCGTATGAGTCCAAATATCAATAATCTTGTTATAACGCTCACCGTCGGTGATTACGCCCATTTCATACTGACTTTGAATGGTGCTCACTTTGCTGAAAGCTTCTTTGAGCAAGCCTGCTTTCTCTTCCGGGATGCGAGCATCTTCGATGCCAACTGTTGCCCCTGAACGCATGGCATAATCAAACCCGAGTTGCTTCAATTCATCAAGAAAATGCGCTGTTTTTAGATTGCCGAGCTGCTTGTAGACATCAGCGGCAATATCTTCCAAACGTCGCTTGGTTAGCAGTTCGTTCATATAGCCTACCTCTTCAGGTACGACCTCATTAAAAATAACCCGGCCAGCGGTCGTCTCGACGATCTCCCCTTTGATCCTCACCTTAATGCGAGCATGTAAATCAACTTTCCCGTTGTCGTAGGCGATTAGTGTTTCATTTGTTGAGGAGAAAATCATGCCCTCACCCAGAGCACCCGGCTTAACTTTTGTTAAATAATAAATCCCCAACACGATATCCTGGCTCGGGATGGCCAGAGGCCGTCCACTTGCGGGCGACAAAATATTGTGACTTGACAACATCAGAATTCGCGTTTCAATCTGAGCATAAAACGAAAGCGGCACGTGAACTGCCATCTGATCGCCGTCGAAATCGGCGTTGAACGCGGCGCAGACCAGCGGATGCACCTGAATAGCTTTGCCTTCGATGAGAATCGGTTGAAAGGCCTGAATACCAAGACGGTGCAAAGTTGGCGCCCTATTCAGAAGAACAGGATGTCCGTCAATTATTTCTTCCAGAATATCCCAGACTTCGGGACCGCGCCGGTCCACGAGCTTCTTGGCACTTTTGACCGTTTTCACCAATGCGCGCTCAACCAGCTTTCGGATGACAAACGGTTTGAACAACTCAAGAGCCATATCTTTTGGCAAACCACACTCGTGCAGCCGCAACTCCGGACCGACAACAATCACTGACCGGCCAGAATAGTCGATTCGCTTACCCAGCAGGTTCTGGCGGAACCGACCTTGCTTACCGCGCAGCATGTCCGAGAGGGATTTCAAAGGACGGTTGCCATCTCCGCGCACAGCCGCAGATTTTCGCCCGTTGTCAAAAAGCGCATCCACGGCCTCCTGCAACATCCGCTTTTCGTTGCGCAGGATAACCTCAGGCGCCTTGATCTCCATCAACTTCTTGAGCCGGTTATTACGAATGATGACGCGTCGGTACAAATCGTTCAAGTCACTGGTAGCAAAACGGCCGCCTTCAAGCGGCACCAACGGACGAAGCTCAGGCGGAATCACCGGAACCACAGATAGAACCATCCACTCAGGCCGGTTGCTGCTCTTCTTCAAAGATTCAACAACCCGCAGTCTCTTCAGGGCCTCGGTCTTTCTCTGAAACGATTTTTCTTCTTTAACACGGCGTCGCAGGTCTACCGAAAGCGCCTGAATGTCTATTCTTTTTAACAGTTCCAGAACAGCTTCCCCACCAATCTTGGCCAAAAATTCGCCGGCATCATCTTCCTGCTCTTCGCCATTCCCCGGCTCGGTCGAGTCGCCGCTCATAATGCCAAAGTATTCTTCCTCAGAAATGAGTTCTTTGGCCTTCAGGCCGCTATTCCCAGGCTCGATGACAACATAAGATTCGTAGTAGATAACGCGCTCAAGCTCCTTAGCGCTCATCCCCAAAATGTATCCGATCTTGGATGGAAGTGACTTCCAAAACCAGATATGAATAACGGGCACTGCAAGCGAAATGTGCCCCATTCGCTCCCGCCTCACGCTCTTGGTGGTAACCTCAACGCCACACCGGTCGCAGATAATGCCCTTGTACCGGATTCGTTTGTATTTACCACAATGGCACTCCCAGTCACGAACCGGACCGAAGATTTTCTCACAAAACAAACCGTCTTTTTCAGGTTTGAAAGAGCGGTAGTTTATGGTTTCCGGCTTGGTTACTTCGCCAAATGACCTCTCAAGGATCTTATCTGACGAGGCCAAGCTGATGGAAATTGCATTAAAAGGTTTTCTAGTTGGAGCTTCTTGACGACTAAAGTAAGCCAAAGTCCCACCTCGCAGTTAGAGATTGGTGACTATTAAGGTCTATTTATGCCTGCTAATTCTGGCTGTTACTGATGTTCAGAAGTTCGATATCAAGTCCTAAGCCTTGCAATTCGCGGATAAGCACATTGAACGATTCCGGCAATCCGGGTTCAGGTAAATTATCGCCCTTTACAATCGCTTCATACACCTTCGAACGTCCGCGGACGTCATCAGACTTGACGGTTAGAATTTCCTGCAGCGTATGTGCTGCCCCATACGCTTCGAGCGCCCATACTTCCATCTCACCAAAACGTTGTCCGCCAAACTGCGCCTTGCCGCCAAGCGGTTGCTGCGTGATAAGCGAGTAGGGCCCGATAGAGCGAGCATGAATTTTGTCCTCTACCAGATGTGACAGCTTCAATATGTAGATATAGCCGACACTCACCGGATTGTCGATCTGCTCGCCTGTGCGGCCATCAAACAGGATGCTCTTACCGGTCTCCGGCACACCGGCTTTTTTCATTTCCTTTCTGACCTCATCATAGCTGGCACCGTCAAAAACCGGACAGGCGTATTTGGTTTTCAAATTAAAGGCGGCCCAGCCGAGGTTCGCTTCAAATATCTGACCGAGGTTCATTCGCGAAGGCACACCCAAGGGATTAAGCACAATATCGACCGGCGTGCCATCAGGCATATACGGCAGGTCCTCCATAGGCACGATCTTGGCCACCACACCCTTATTGCCGTGGCGGCCAGCCATCTTGTCTCCGACCATCAGCTTGCGCTTCTTGGCAACGTAAACCTTGGCCAACTGAACAATGCCCGGCGGCAACTCGTCGCCGACCTCAACTTTGAATTTCCTGTTTTCGAATTCTTCTTCAAGCTCACTCAACTTCAATTGAAAGCCTGACCAAATGATAGCAACTTTCTCGTTTATCCTGGTGTCCTGAGCTATTCCCTCACTGTAATCCAGGCTGTCGAAATCGAGTTGCTTCAGCTTATCCTCGCTGAGAACCGTTTTGGCTTTCAGCAACATCTTGCCCGTATTCTTGTCACGAACAGTGTTGCTTGCCTGCCCACCAAGGACAGCAACAAGCTTGCCGTTGCGGAGTTTCTCAATACGGAGCAATTCCTCCTGATACCAGCTTTCGATCTCCAGAAGTTTCTCTTTGTCCTGCTTCTTGGTCTTAGGATCTTTTTTCTTGCGGGTAAACAGCTTGGTATCGATCACCACGCCCTTCATTCCGGGTGGCGCTTTGAGAGAAGCGTCCTTGACGTCTCCAGCCTTCTCACCGAAAATGGCCTTCAACAGCTTTTCTTCTGGTGTGGGATCCGTTTCTCCCTTCGGCGTAACCTTGCCAACAAGGATGTCACCCGCCTTAACCTCGGCGCCAACACGAATGATACCATTTTCATCGAGGTCTTTTGTTGTTTCTTCGCTAACGTTCGGGATCTCTCTCGTCAGCTCTTCCTCGCCACGCTTGGTATCACGCACCTGTAGCTCAAATTGTTCGATGTGCAGAGAGGTATAAATGTCTTCCTGAACCACGCGTTCGGAAATAACGATTGCATCTTCAAAATTGTAACCGCGCCAAGGCATATAAGCCACCAGTACATTCCGACCGAGCGCAAGCTCTCCATGATCTGTGGCGCAGCCATCAGCAAGCACATCCCCTTTCTTGACTTTTTGGCCCTCCTCCACAATGGCACGCTGGTTGATGCATGTATCCTGATTGGTGCGCGCAAACTTGACCAACTTGTAAGAGACAAATGGCGAATCGTCGAAGTCCAGCAAACGGTCATGACTGACACCCTTTGAGCTGACGCTGTCTTTTTTTACGACAATGTTGGTCGCACTCACCTTTTCAACAACGCCGTTTACGTCGGATACGATCATGGCACGCGAGTCTCTCGCGACCTTGGCCTCCATTCCTGTGCCCACCAATGGTGAATCGGTGCACAACAAGGGAACAGCCTGGCGCTGCATGTTTGACCCCATGAGCGCACGGTTGGCATCATCGTGTTCGAGAAACGGAATCAACGCGGCCGCGGCCGAAACGATCTGATTTGGAGACACATCCATATAATGCACCTCCGCCGGCGGCACAACCGGAAAATCTCCACGAAATCTCGATTTTACGCGATCACGCACAAACTTTCCCTTCGCATCCAGCGGTGCGTTCGCCTGGGCGATGACGTACTGGTCTTCGTCGTCTGCTGACAAATAGTCAATCTTGTTTTCAACCTTGCCCTTAGAGACCCGCCTGTACGGCGTCTCAATGAAGCCAAAATCGTTGATGCGGGCAAACGTTGTCAGCGATGAAATCAACCCGATGTTTGGACCCTCCGGCGTTTCGATCGGGCACAACCGGCCATAATGCGTATAATGGACATCGCGTACCTCGAACCCGGCGCGCTCCCTGGTGAGACCGCCAGGACCTAAGGCTGACAGGCGCCTTTTGTGCGTCATTTCCGCCAACGGATTGGTTTGATCCATAAATTGCGACAACTGGCTGGTTCCAAAAAACGTATTGATCACCGAAAAAATCGTTCGTGCGTTGACGAGATCTTGCGGGGTCAGATTTTCGCTGTCCCGAAGGTTCATCCGCTCCTTAATGGTGCGCGCCATTCTTGAGAGACCGAGAGTCATTTGTGCGGAAAGCTGCTCGCCAACGGTTTTTATACGACGATTGCCGAGATGATCGATGTCATCGGAATTTCGTTTTCCGGCCCGAAGTTCCAGCAAATACCGAATGATGGCGACGATGTCATCGCGCGTCAGTACGGTCGTCTCAATCGGGACGTCCAGCCCCAACTTTTTGTTGACACGATAGCGCCCGACTTGCCCCAGATCATAGCGCTTGGGATTGAAGAACATGCGTTCAATAAGCCCTCTGGCGGTGTCCAGATCCGGCGCATCGCCCGAGCGCAAATGACGATAAATCGCCTCCAAGGCG
>SMXE01000012.1 GCA_004357015.1 Caldithrix sp. | reverse complement strand
TGGTTATGGGCGCTTATCACGCTTTGCTCGTTCCGTCCGAGTTTGATTTTGGCACCGTGGGGACGCTCAGCCTCAAGGCGGTGGCGAGCTACTCGCTGCCGATCCTGACCGTCTATCTCGGCGGCGGTATCGACTTTACCAGACTTGAACTGACAGATTTGCCCTTTTTCCCGGATCTGGCCGGCAAGAGCTTTACAGAAAATCAACCGCATTTCACGGTGGGTGCGAAAGTATCGCCGTTTCCCCTGCTGCACGTCAACGGTTCATATACCCTTAGCGAATTCAAGAGTTTTGCTTTGGGCCTTGGAGTGAGCTTTCGCTAGCGGGGAAATTATCTGAAGTTGTTCTCACACAATGAAAAAGATTTGCATATTAGGCGCGACCGGTTCCATCGGCGCCAACTGTTTGGACGTTGTCGCAAGCCAGCCGTCGGAATTTGAAGTCCGGTATTTGACGACCTATCAAAATGTCGCTCTCCTGCTGCAGCAGGCTGAACAGTTTCGGCCGCAAGCTGTAGCGGTGGTCCACCGGGCCAAAGTAGAGCAGTATTTGCCACAATTCAGAAGCATGGGGATCGAAGTTTTGACCGGCTTCGAGGGCCTGCTGGAAATCAGCGCCAGAGAGGATGTCGATATTCTGGTCAATGCGCTGGTGGGCGCCATTGGATTACTGCCAACGCTCAACGCCATTCAAAATGGCTGCCGTATTGCACTGGCGAACAAAGAAACACTGGTGCTTGGCGGCCAGTTGGTGATGGCGCACGCCGCACAATCTGGCGCCGAAATCGTGCCTATCGACAGCGAACATAGCGCACTTTTGCAGTGCATGGTGGGTGAGCAGGCGTCAGAAGTCGAGCGCATCATTCTAACTGCTTCGGGCGGGCCGTTTCGTGAAAAGCCGCAGGATCAATTCTCCGGCATCACGGTAGCCGAAGCGCTGAACCATCCGAACTGGGACATGGGGCAGAAGATCACCATCGATTCCGCTACGCTGATGAACAAAGGGCTTGAAGTGATCGAGGCGCACTGGTTATTCGACCTCCCCCTTTCCCGGATCGATGTCGTCATTCATCCGCAGTCGGTTATCCACAGCCTGGTTGAATTCACAGATGGTTCGATGAAGGCGCAACTGGGGCTTCCTGATATGCGCGTACCGATTCAGTATGCGCTGACATATCCACGTCGTCTACCGGCGACGCGGCCGCGGCTCAACTTTGACACACTGCGCGAATTAACTTTCGAGCCGGCAGATTTGGACAAATTCAGATGCTTGCAGCTCTGTTATGAAGCACTTGAGGAGGGGGGAGCGGCGCCGGCGGTTCTCAATGCTTCAAACGAAGAAGCGGTCAGTCTGTTCTTAAAGGAAAAAATAAGGTTTGATCAAATTCCGGTCATCGTTGAAGACGCGCTGATTAACTGCGAAACGAACAGTTTCCACGGTGTGGACGAGCTCATCGAATATGATCGGCAGGCGAGAGAATATGTTACATCGAAGTACGATTTCTGAAACGCTGAGAGGGTTTTAATGCTTACTACGCTGCTGTCTTTTGCTTTTGTGTTGGGCGTGTTGATTTTCGTGCACGAACTGGGACATTTCGTCACCGCCAAAATGGTTGGGATCAGAGTAGAGACGTTTTCTCTGGGTTTCCCGCCGCGCGCGTTCGGTTTCAAATATGGCGATACCGACTATTGCATTTCATGGCTCCCCCTTGGGGGTTACGTTAAAATGGCCGGTATGATTGACGAGAGTCTGGACGACCAGGTAACCGGCGCACCATGGGAATACGCGTCCAAGCCAGTGTGGCAGAGAGTGCTCGTCATCTCTGCGGGTTCGATGATGAATTTCATTACTGCGATTCTGATTTTGGGCGGGATTGCTTATTCCTCCGGGATTGGCGACATGGCTGCGGGTGCACTCGTGAGTGAGACTTTACCTGAAACTCCTGCCAGTGCTGTTGGTATTCTGCCCGAAGACGTGATCATTTCAATTGATGAGCAGCGGGTGGAAACCGCGCAAGATCTGATTCAAATTGTAAACCGCAACGCCGGAAACCAGTTGGCCATACGCTGGGAAAGACAAGGGCAAATACTTGAATCCAAAATCACGCCCGAATTGGACACTGATAGGGATGTTGGACTCATCGGAATTAAGGTCGGGACGAAAGTCTTATACAGAGACGCTGGTCTTCTGGAGTGCATCCAATACGGCGCGATCAATTCCTACAAGTTGATCGTGCTCACAGCAGGCGCCCTAAAGATGATCATAACAGGCGAAGAATCTTTCAGAGATTCCGTCGGCGGCCCCATCATTATTGCCAAACTTGCAGGCGAAAGTGCCAGGCGTGGTTTCGAAGCGCTTCTGTCTTTTACGGCGTTTATCAGCCTCAATCTCGCTTTCTTCAACATGCTGCCGTTTCCCGTACTGGATGGTGGCCACCTCGTCATGCTGCTCATCGAGGGTGTGATGCGCAAGCCGATCCCGGTCAAGGCCACGCTCATGGTTCAGAAAATCGGCATGGCCTTCCTCCTGGCTTTGATGATTTTCATTCTGTTCAATGATATCTCAAGATGGAATCAGTAAGAGTCTTGGAGATTCGCCGAATCTGAACATAGGGAAAACAGATTGACAAGCTCAATAAAACCAGCACGATAGTCGGTGCTGGTTTTTTGTTTGTACGGCTTGACTATTCTGCTTTTTTTCATTATTTTGACCCATTGCATGAAACGTTAGATTTAGGCTGTTATTTCGATTCAGAATCGGAGACGACAAATGAAATTTGCAAAACGAATGGAGCGCTTGGGTACCGAAACCGCCTTTGAAGTCATGGCAAAGGCAAAAGCGCTGGCAGCCCAGGGCAAGGACATGATCTATCTTCAGATCGGTGAGCCGGATTTCCCGACACCGAAGCACATCATCGAAGCGGGCGTGGCAGCACTGCGCGATGGACAAACCCACTACTCACCCGCCGCCGGCATCATGCCGCTGCGGGAGGCGATCGTTCAGGAAGTTTACAGCCGGCGCGGCGTTAAACCCAGCCCACAAGAGGTGGTCGTCACCCCGGGCGCAAAACCCATCATTTATTTTCTGATCATGGCCTGTTGCGAGGCTGGCGACGAGGTCATTTATCCGAATCCGGGCTTCCCTATTTATGAGTCCGTCATCAAGTTTTGCGGCGCGACTCCGGTGCCGCTACCTTTACGGGAAGAAAAGGATTTCCGCTTCGACCTGGACGAATTTCGTTCGCTCGTGACCGACCGGACCAGCCTCATCATCATGAACACGCCGGCAAACCCGACCGGCGGTATTTTGACGCGTGAGGATATCGAGGTTGTGGCTGAAGTAGCTAAAGAGCGCAATATACTGGTGTTGTCGGATGAAATTTACAAGAACATCATTTACGAAGGCAAGCATGAAAGCCTGTACGGACTGCCCGGCATGAAAGAGCAAACTGTTCTGCTCGATGGCTTTTCCAAGACCTATGCCATGACCGGCTGGCGGCTTGGTTGGGGCGTGATGCCCGAAGAATTGGCAAAGAGAGTCGAGAAGTTGATGATCAACTGCAACTCCTGCACAGCCACATTTTCGCAGTACGCCGCCATCGAAGCCTTGCAGGGGCCGCATGATGAAGTCGATGCCATGGTGGAGAAATTCCGCAAGCGCCGCGATTTTATTGTCGAGGGGCTCAACAAAGTTCCTGGTTTTAGCTGTCGCTTGCCCAAAGGCGCGTTTTATGCTTTCCCGAATGTTAAGGGAGTCGGTATGGACTCGCAGAAGCTGGAGGAATACCTGCTGCACGAGGCGGGTGTGGCGATTCTTTCAGGAACCGCGTTTGGCGAATACGGCGCCGGTTACCTGCGCTTCTCTTATGCCAATTCCATCGATAACATTGGGCTTGGTTTGGAACGCATTAAAGAGGCGCTGGCAAAACTGTAAGCGCCACGATACAAGGAAACGAATTGGAGCCTAAAAAGACAGCACTGTACGAGATTCACGTCGGGCTTGGCGCCAAGATGGTCGAGTTCGGCGGCTATCGCATGCCGGTGCAGTACAGGAGTATCAAAGAAGAACATCAATGCGTACGAAATTCGGTTGGCATTTTTGACGTTTCGCACATGGGAGAGTTTTTCATCAGTGGCGAAAATGCCGCCGCCTATCTGCAGAAAATGACAGTCAACGATGTTAGCAAACTGGCGCCCTTCAGGGCACAGTATTCCGCCATGTGCTACGAGAACGGCGGCATTGTGGACGACCTGATTGTTTATTGTTTTGGCGATCACTACATGACCATCGTAAACGCGGCGAATCTCGAAAAAGACTTCAATTGGATGCAGGAAAACCTCATACCGGGCGCGCAGATCGATAACCGCAGCGATGAGTTTAGCCTGTTTGCGGTACAGGGCCGTAATGCGCAGCCGACCTTACAGAAGCTCGCAAACATCGAGCTGTCAGAGATTGAGTTTTACTGGTTCCGCAATGGCAAACTGGCTGGCGAGGATGCCTTTATCGCGCGCACCGGCTACACCGGCGAAGACGGCTTCGAAGTCGGAGTGAGGGTTAGCCATTCCGCAGACGTCTGGAACGCTATTTTGGAAGCCGGAACCGAATTTGGCATTCAACCTATCGGCCTGGCTGCCCGCGACACGCTGCGCATGGAAATGAAGTTTAGCCTGTATGGCAATGACATCGATGAGACCATCAATCCCATCGAAGCGGGTCTCGGCTGGATTACCAAGCTTGACAAAGGCGACTTCATCGGCCGCGACGCCACCCTGAAAATGAAAGAGGCCGGGCCAACTAGAAAGCTCATCGGATTTGAGATGAAAGAACGGGCAGTGGCCCGCCATGGCTACGCGATTCTGAAAGATGGCGATGAAGTTGGCCACGTGACCAGCGGCACCTTTTCCCCGAGTCTTGAAAAAGGGATCGGAATCGGCTATGTGAATGTGCCGCACAACGGAGTAGGTACGGAGATTCATATCTCGATTCGCGGCAAGGCCGTGCCCGCGGAAATCGTCAAAACGCCGTTTTATCAGCGGCCATATTAGTCTGGAATGGAATTTTCAAATGTCAATTGGTCGCTGTACGCTATTATCGACAAGAGTTTTCTGGGAGGCAGGCCAATCAAGCAGATTGCAGAGGCGCTGCTCGAAGGCGGCGTGGGCGTCATTCAACTACGTGACAAAACAGGCGACATCCGAGCCTTCTACGACGATGCGCTTGCACTCAAACAGGTCGCGGCCTATCATCAGGCGCCGTTCATCGTTAACGACCGTGCGGATGTGGCCATCGCCGCAGACGCCGACGGCGTGCATGTCGGACAGGAAGATCTGCCGGTACCTGTAGTTAAGGCGCTTCTGGGAAAGGACAAAATCATCGGCGTTTCTGTACACGACCTTCAGGAGTTTGAAAGGATGGCAGGCCACGACCCGACCTACTTTGGCGTCGGGACGATTTACAAGACAGCGACAAAATCTGAACGCAACGCGACCGGCACCGCAATCATAAAGCAGGTCCGTGCCAGAACCGACAAACCGATCGTCGCCATTGGTGGCATTGACGTCGCCAATGCTGCGCCGGTCATGGAGGCAGGTGCCGACGGCGTGGCGGTGATTTCCGCTCTGTTGTGTGCGCCGGATGTCAGAACAGAGGCCGAAGCTTTCATTCGGACCATTCAACAAACCCTAAAAAAGAAGAGACCTATCTAATACGATTGCCCTATGGCTAAGAAAAAGGATTCGGACAATTCCAGAAAAGAGGAAATCCTCGGCATCCTTCTGATGATGTTCGCGGTCCTGATTTTCATCAGTCTGGCAACCTATGATGCGCAGGAAGAGCCGGGCAACCTCACGGATAGCAAAATCCACAACCAACTGGGAATCGCCGGCGTTTACATTTCTCATTCTCTGATTCAGTTCGGTCTCGGCTACCCTTCCTTCGTGTTTCCGGTCATCATTTTTCTGACAGGATGGAATTTTTTGCGCGGCGTCGGATTTTCTGGGTCGTTGCGGATCATTGGTTACCTGCTTGCCTTTGCGGTTTACACCTCTGTCATCCTCGCCATCCCGGAAGTGACCTCGGGCGGTAGCAGCTCCATTGGCTTTTCGCTGTCCGGCCTGGTCGGGGGCCTCATTGCGCAGTATCTTTTCAACTACCTTGGGATTGCCGGCAGCATCGTGGTACTGCTTGCGCTGATTATGATCACGGTAATTGGCGCAACCAACGTGAGTTTGGCTCGCGTTTTCGCAGCCGTCACAGCGCAAGTTGCATATTTGTACGACACGGTACGAGACCGCGTTCGGGAGTCCCGGCATCAACGCAAGAAGACCAAGCAGAAGAATGGCATTGCGAAGCGTTCCAAGCTGCGCGAAGCTGAACTTGATGAGGCGCTCCCGGCCTCACAGTCAGACGACTTTGAAGAGCCAGAACCCGGGCCGCTGCACAAACCGAGAATTTCGGTGCGGCAAATTGAGCTGGAGTTGCCCGTGGAAGAGAAGCCAGAAGGTATCAAGGCAGAGGAACACGTTCCCACCGGCGACTACGTTTTCCCGTCCCTGGAATTGCTTGAGAAGTGCAAGTCAGAAAGTCTGCACATGTCCGAAGAAGAGCTGCGCGCCAATGCGCAGATCCTTGAAGACCGTCTGCTTGAATTCAGCGTTGAGGGCAAAGTGGTGGAGATCAATCCCGGACCTGTGATTACACGTTACGATGTCGAGCCGGCGTCGGGGGTCAAGATCAGCCGCATCGTTTCGTTATCGGATGATCTTGCTATGGCCATGCGCGCCAAACGCATCCGCATCGTGGCGCCGGTACCGGGCAAAGGCGCAGTTGGTATCGAAATCCCCAACCGGCAGCATTCGATTGTTTACCTGAGAGACATCCTGAACTCCCGGCCGTTTCGCAACAGCAATTCGCCTTTGACGGTTGTGCTGGGCAAAACCATCTCCGGCGAGCCGTTCGTTACGGACCTGGAGCACATGCCGCACGTGCTCATCGCCGGGTCCACTGGTTCCGGCAAGAGTGTCTGTCTGAACAGCATCATTGCCAGCATTCTGTACAAAGCCCATCCTACCGAGGTTCAGTTTGTGATGATCGATCCGAAGCGGCTGGAGCTGACGGTTTATAACGCCCTGCGGCACCATCATTTAACCTACAAGGAAGACCTGAGCGAAGAGGTCGTCACTACCCCTGAGAATGCCATTTCGGCACTGAGAAGCATGGTGGCCATGATGGATTACCGCTATGAAATTCTGGCGCGGGCCGGCGTGCGAAACATCCGGGACTATAGCCGGAAGCTGAAAGCCGGACAGTTACAGAATCTCGAACATGAAGACCCCTTTGAGCCGCTGCCCTACATGGTTTTGATCATCGATGAATTGGCGGACCTGATGCTCACTTCTGCCCGGGAAATCGAGGAACCGATTTGCCGCCTGGCGCAGATGGCGCGTGCGGTGGGCATACACCTGATCGTGGCCACGCAGCGTCCGTCCGTCAATGTGATCACGGGTGTCATCAAAGCAAACTTCCCGGCGCGCATTGCCTTTCAGGTGGCGTCGAAAACAGATTCGCGCACCATTCTCGATTTGAACGGCGCAGAGAAGCTGCTCGGGATGGGCGACATGCTCTTCATCCCGCAGGGCAGCCCCGAACCCATCCGAATTCACGGCGCCTTTGTATCTGTTGAGGAAGTGGAACGGATCATCGCCCACGTCCGGAAGCAGCCGAGATATCCGAAAATGACATTGCCCATTGAGCGGGAAGAAAGTCCCGGTACGCTGGAGCCAGGAGAAGTGAACGGCGGCTCACGCGATCCGCTGTTTAGTCATGCCCTGCGCCTGGTGGTGCGGCATCAACAGGGGTCCATCTCTCTTGTTCAGCGCCGGCTGAAAGTGGGGTATGCACGCGCAGCACGCCTCATCGATGAACTGGAGGCCGCCGGCGTGGTCGGCCCGTACGATGGCAGCAAAGCCCGCGAAGTCTTGATCGATGAACAGGAACTGGAAGAGATGGACCTGGGTTAAACAGTATAGAGCGATAAATTTTGAGGCGTAATAGCATGCGTAAAATATTCTACTTTTCACTTTTCACTTTTCTCTTTTCTCTTTTCCTTCCCATAAACTCCCCGGCTTTTGCCAAGAAGGGCAAAGACATCATCAAGGAAGTCAAGAAGAAGTACGACGGCCTGACCAGCCTGCAAGCCGACTTTGTGCAGACCTTCAAATGGGAACTCGTCGGAGAAATGCAGAGCGTCAAGGGCACCATCTATCTCATGGCAGGCAACCACTACCGCATCGAAACCGAGGACCAGGTTGTGGTTACCGACGGCGCCACGGTTTGGACCTATTCAAAACGGAACCAGCAAGTGATTGTGGATTTGCTGGACAAGTCACAAGAAAATTCCCTGCCTAAGGATCTGCTTTTCAAATACTCGGAAGATTACACGCCGATCTTGCTGGGCGAAGTGATGTTCGACGATCGCAAGACATATCAGCTCAACTTGATCCCGAAAGACGAGGATGCTTTCATCAAATCGATGAAAATCTGGGTTGATGCGTCCAACTGGTTTACGACCAAGATCGAGCAGGTGGACATCAATGACAACGTAAACACGTACATCCTCAGAAACATTCGCGAAAATATCGAGTTGGACCCCACCATCTTCAAGTTTGAGATTCCGGAGGATGCCGAGGTTGTCGACTTGCGGGAAAGCGAATAGTTGAAGGTTTGCAGTGCCATCCGAGTCAGACCACCGTTTCGTTCGGAACGCTGCTTGATGCCATACCCCACTCCCGGCTAAATCATTTCTTGAAACGCTTACATAATTTACTTATATTCTGAATCGCAATTTTCGAGGCAGGAATGGCTTCTAAAAATTTTCAGATTTTTGATGCCCATACACATTTTTTTTCCCACAGTTGGTTGGGTCAATTTTATCAGCTTGCGAAAGACCGGTTTGGCAGCATTGAGGAACTT
>SMXE01000100.1 GCA_004357015.1 Caldithrix sp. | reverse complement strand
GCCGCTATGGCGTGATTTCTGAGTTTTGAGCACTGCCGCAAGATTTATCTTTTTATCAAAGTTAAGTGCCATGAATGGCAGTGCCGGTTATGCGCAGCGTTATACTTGAAAGGTAAGACTTGAAAGGTAAGAATTGATTCATATCATTCGTAATAAAGCGACACAAGAGCAAATCGTTCAGATGCTTGAGGAACTTGATCCTATCATCAAATTGGCGGTTGATACTGGCCGTGGAATTTTGGCGGGCGGTGGTCAAATGCAGGCAGATTGTGAAGCTGTTCTCATAGAAGATGGAAGTCGTCAAGAAGATATTTGGGGCGCCAACTGGATTGCGCTCACGCAGATCATCGAGTTTGAGGCGCTAATAAATATCCGTCCGAAACAGCAGAATATGTCGATGGCGATACAAGATGCAGTCATAAAAAGTAAGGTTGAAAATATCTCGAGAAAACTTTTGGAGGGTGTATGAGCCGACTCGAAAAACTTCGGACTCGTTACTTGAGGGATCCAATTCCCACGCGATTGGGAGGCTTGGCGGCTAATCTTGCGCGTGTGGCCAGTTTCTCAAAACACGATGGTCATCAGAACGCAGTAAGTGCGACAATTAGTGAAAGTAAGTGGTTTATCGAATGGACAGCAACTGATCTTGATATTGAACAAATCGCTGAATTAGTCAGACTGCAATCACAACTAGCGAGGTGGGAACTTCAATCTCGTAATAGTTGGAATGACGCGAAGTGGCGGCAAGAACTTCTAAGAAGAGCGCAACAATGGTCGGAACAGCTCATCAAGATGTCGGGTTTAGCCACCTCGTGAGAGTACCAGTCGTCACGCAAAGTATAACATTTAGCTTAACTTGACCAGCTAGCCTGGCGTGATTTTCGACGTTCAGTATCTTCTCCAACTTCAGTGTTTTTTCACAGTCTAGTGCGAATTCACCGCTGGCAAATTAGCCAATCGTTATGCTTGAGCTTACTATTCTCATTTTAGTCTGTCAAGAATTGAGCGAATATGAGTAACAAGATAGGGAGAAATGCTCCCTGCCCGTGCGGCAGTGGGAAAAAATACAAGGCCTGTTGCATGCAGAAGTCTCAACCAGCCGAAACTGAGAGAATGGTGACTCCGCAATTTCGGTTTAAGCCAGGGAGTTACGGAGACATCGGACAATTTGTCCCTTCAATAGCATGCCTTAAGCAATTGGCCCCTAACAATTGGAGTCACCATTTCGTTCTGGTGAAACCTACCGAGCAACACAGTGAAGAAGACGATGCCGCTGAGATAGCAGAAGCAGACTTGGCAAATGCATTTCTCCGAAAAGAACAGATTGGGTCGGAGCTGGCCGTTGCAGAGTATCTTAAATCACAGGACTATGTCAAAGTCTCAGATTTCAGAATCGTGCGAAGCGGAGGTGAAACGGGGTGGCGCAACCTGAACAACCCTTATCGGATGATTTAATTGGATATAGCGCGTATGACCCAGTCGAGGAGTGTTATGAGTACAATGAGAACGAGTGTTATGTTGCCGATAGTCCCGAGAGTCTGCTGAGGTTCCTCGCAGGTGCAATGTTCCCGGCGGAGGATTACAAAATAGAGCCCGTTAGAATCTCCGACTTCCTCAGGGATTATGGCTGCTCATGTGGTAGTTACGCACTTGAGCCCGAGGCCCTAAAACGATTTGAACGCACCGCAACATCAAATGGCTTCGAGTATGACGTTGAACCCTATGAAGATTACGGCGTGGCTGTAGAGCCCAGGATATTCATTGTAAATTTCAGCGATTGGCAGAGGTCTGAAAACGAATAGATGTCAGATTCCGACCATGCAAAACTGGCAGGCGGGGAATACTTCTTTACTTTGGACCATCCGCTACAATCCCGTGCAGCACGGTTACGTCAAGCGGCCACACTGTGGCACAACTGCAAGTTTATATCAGGACCTACTCATGACCAATAACGATATCTTACGCCGTATCCGCTATACCTTCGACTTTAACGATTCGAAAATGGCTGCTTTATTTGGCTTGGCTGATCATCAGGTAACCGTGACGCAGATCAGCTGTTGGTTAAAAAAAGATGATGACCCTTCGTATCAGGAATGCAGCGATACTTGGCTGGCGATTTTCCTGAATGGTTTGATCAACCATAAACGAGGCAGAAAAGAAGGGCCACAACCGGAGCCAGAGCAGCGTTTAACGAACAACATGATTTTCAGAAAATTAAAAATTGCATTAGACCTGAAGAGCGAAGATGTATTGGCAATTATGGACCTGGCTAATTTTCGCATGAGTAAACACGAATTAAGCGCGTTTTTCCGTAGGCCAGGTCATAAACACTACCGTGACTGTAAAGATCAGATCTTGCGCAATTTTCTAAAAGGTGTGCAGCTTAAATATCGCGCTAATATTTAATTGAAAGCAGGGTTCTAATAGAAGTAGTTTTTGGGCTGAGAGAAAGAATTTCGAGAGATGTAAAATGTGGGGGTCCATTATTTTGTACATGGAAAATGCTTGGCTTTTAAGACAGTCGCTACGTGACTGTTATACAGTTTGAAAAAAGCAACAAGTTTTTCCAGTTTTCATAGTTTAATGTAACCTTATGAAGGAAAACTTTCCATCCATGTGAGTTCTTATCATGGAAAATTTTCCATGTATGACTAAGTTTTATGTGGTTCAAAAACCGGAGTTCACCCTATTAACCTATTAAGATTGAGGAGGACGCAATGGAAAGAGAAGATACGCACGCCGCCTGGGACAAAATCGCGCCAGGTTATGACAAGACCAACACTCCCACGCAGATGGGGATTGCGAACGAAGGCCTTCGCCGTGCCGGGCTCCGTGGCGGCATGCGTTTCCTGGACGTGGCGGCTGGCAGCGGTGCCCTCAGTATCCCGGCGGCGCGCCTCGGCGCGCAGGTACTGGCGACGGACCAGTCTCCCGTCATGCTCGAGTTGCTGAAGGAGCGTGCGGACCAGGATGGACTCAACATCGAAACCCGCGTCATGGACGGCCACGAGCTCGAGCTCGACGACCGGTTCGCAGTTCGGCGTAATGCTGTTTCCCGACATGCCGAAGGGCATTAGCGAGATGGTGCGCGTCGTCAAGCCCGGCGGCCGTGTGCTCATGAATGTATACGGCGACCCGCACAAGATCGAGTTCCTCGACTTCCTCGTGGGTGCCGCTCAGTCTGTCCGCCCCGACTTCGACGGCCCCCCGATGGATCCTCCACCGCTCGAGTTCCAACTTGCGGATCCGGAGAGGCTACGCAAGGAGTTCTCCGCCGCCGGACTGAAGGACGTGAAGGTCGAGACCATTACCGAGACCACGGAGCACAAGAGCGGAATGGACCTGTGGGAGTGGCTGGTGTGGAGCAACCCGATCGTCGAGATGGTGCTCGGCAGCTTGAACCTGACTAACGACGAGAGAGGCGTGATCCAGCAGACGCTGGAGAAGATGGTCCGCGAGCGCTCCGATGGCAGCGGCGCCGCCAAGCTGACCAACCCGATCAACATCGGCGTCGGGACGAAGTGAAGGCACCGCTCCCACCGCCTGCTATTCACCTGCCGGTGTTTCGCGACTACTCCGTATCCGGCCGATCCGTTAGTGGTATGCATCGGCTGGCCCGCGCGTCGAACTCCAGGGCGCCGGTCGGACAAAAGAACAGAGACACATCGTGTGGTTTCAAAGGTGGTGCGTCCGGGGTCTCGTTTTTCAAAATTTGTGGAATTTTAGTCGATGAGCTTCAACCGCAGACAAAATCCTCAATTTCAGGAAAATCATATCTGCGCGGTTCCAACAGCCCGTTCACCTGACGCTGCCGAAGAGGCGTGATTCAGGGTTTGGCGCCGTTGGCCGTAGCTAAAGTGCTTTCACCAGGCTCAGTGCAGGTAACGGCAGCGCAGGTGACTCGCAAGTTATGATTGACCACGCATCGGCACGAGCAAGGCGGCTCACTGTGGTTATGAATTCTTCAGAATAGAAAGCGGCGGCAAAAGTGCAACTTCTCCTCGTAACTATCTTGCTGTGTGGCGCGTTCCAGCACTCGTTGGCTCCGGCAACCAACGCTCCTGCCGGCGTCGGCCAGGCGTCGCGGGTCTCGTATGAGCCGCCGGCCGACTGGCGGCAGCAGCGTGAATCTGGTGTGGACCACTACAAGGCCGGCCAACACCGGCGGGCAATTAGCGCGCTCATCGCGGCCTTTCGAACTAATTCAAGGGATCCAAGGACGCTGCTTTACCTGGGCCTGAGCTACGAGTCTGCGCACGAGTACGACAAAGCCGCCATTATCTATCGCTATTTCGCGACTCTAAAATTGCCAGACTCGTTGCTGGGTGCGCTTCGTGCCCGTGTGCGTGACAATTTCCGCATGAGTTGGCGGCGGGAGATTCAACGGAAACTTTCAAAGTCGGACGCGGTTGCTTCTGGCTCGTCCAATTCCGTGGCCGTTCTTTATTTTCGGAATGTTTCAGGCTGGTCTGAACTCGATCCGGTGATCAAGGGAATTGCCGAGTTGCTCATTCATGATCTTGCAAAATTCAAGCGACTGAAGGTCGCGGACAGAGGCAAAATCCAGGTACTTGTAGAAGAGTTGGGTATGCGGCCTACCGAACTCTATGACCGGACAAAAATACCTGAAATCGCAAGACTGTTAGAGGCGAACTTCCTGATAACCGGCGGTATTGAGCGAATTGATGAGACGGATGTTCGGCTCTCCGCTGGTGTGGTTGATGGCAGGACCGGGGATCTGATTGGTGCTGGTATCCAGGTTCGGGGACGTTTGTCTGAGCTGGCGGCGTTGGAAAAAGAGGTTATTGTGCAATTGACCAAAGACCTCGGACTGGAACCAGTGGGTGCGGGAAGTAAGCCGGTCCCTGCCAATAGCCTGGCGCTGATTGCCTTCAGCAAGGGTCTGGATTTCGAGGACAGAAATCAGTTTAGTGCAGCCCGCAAGCATTATCAGGAGGCGCTCAGGCTGGATCGAAATTTCAGATTGGTTCGGCATTTTCAGGAAGGATTACCGGGACCACGACTCAGTGAATCTGAGATGGAGAAATTAGTCGCCGGCTTGTAACCAACCAAAGCCGGGATTGCCATGTGCCGGACTGGTACAATTGCAAAAAGATATTGCTTTTTTGGTACTTTAATCATTTATTTGACAGCACCGGTCCATTCCCGTCTGTATAAATAGGATAGTTCAGGTAAAGAAGATCGTTGCGGAGATTAGCGTAGCGATCGCTGCAAATGCCCATGTGTAGGAGACATGAAATGAAATTGATGATGTTCTCTTTGCGTCCATTCCTGTTGCTGCTGCTTGTTCTGGCCGCAACCTCCTGTTCGAAGAGCACTTACCGGAAGGGGTTGGGTCAATTGGATAGCGGGTCGTATGCCGAGGCAATCCAACTGTTTGAAGCTGCTGCGGTTGAAGATTCGACCGACTATCGCGTTATCCGGGATCTGGGTGTTGCGTACTACAAGAGCAACCGTTTCGATGACGCCATCGACCGGCTGACCAGGGCAGACGCGATGCGGCCCGGAGACGGCAAGACCTTG
>SMXE01000099.1 GCA_004357015.1 Caldithrix sp. | reverse complement strand
TATACTGCCCTCTTGCTGGCGGCGCAAACCTGGCCGGATTTGCCTGGAAGCGAATGGGCCAATGGGCGAACATCGCAAGAAAACTACGATGATGCTGCCGGTTTCCTTAGTTCCTGGTTCGATACAACCTCCTCCATCGGCCAGGGAGAATTTGATTCCCCCGATTACCTGCAGGTATACCTGGGCTCTCTGTTCGTTCTCTATGATTTCGTTAGAGATTCGGTGTTGAAGCAGCGCGTCGAGATGGCGCTGCACTGGCTGCTGGCAGACTACGCGGTAGATTACCTCGGGGGCGCTTATACCGGAGGTCATAGCCGCATTTACGAAAGAGAAATCATTAACCCGCTCAGAGACGGCGCAATTGCATTTGGTTACATATTTTTTGGCAATACGCCGTTTCCGAAAGATGCAAGTAAGGGATTTGCCATGTTCGGGGCGCTCACGGACTATGAACTGCCATCAGTGATTCAACGGATTGCGACTGATCGATCCAAGCCTTATGTTGCCAGGGAACGCAAACGGGTTCGTAACATAATTCGCTTCAGCGAAGAAAAGAATCCGCCTGTTTATAAATACAACTATATGACCCAGCACTTTTCTTTGGGCTGTCTTGACGGCGGGCTGCAGCAACCTATTCAGATTCATACCTGGAGTGTCACGTATCTTTATGACAATGGTAAAGCAGATAATCTATTTTCTCTTCACCCTTATTATTCCGCTCATGAACTCGGCATGTTTTTTCCGGAAAAACTCAAAGTGATGGTGGCGGAGGTTGTCAAATCCAAGGGCACCTATAATAAGGAAGACAAGTGGACTGGCGGCTCACCCTATGAGCGCACCTTTCAGCATGAGAACACGATTATTGTTCTCTATGATCTTGCAGAAGACACGCCTTACAAGCACATCGATTATTACTTCCCAAAGAGTCTTTCACGGCGAGAAGAAGATGACAGCGGCTGGATATTTGCCCAGGGTGGCTCGACTTACATCGCCGTTCGTCCATTTAAACCTGGTGACTGGCGAGAGGAAGAAACCTGCACCCGTCTGCGCAGCCCCTATTTGAAAAACGGGTTGGTAACCGAAGTTGCAGATGCCTCGGATTTCGCAAGTTGGCAAGAGTTCAAAAACAAGATTTTACGATCCAATCTCGACCTGTCAGAATTGGACTCAAATGTTGAAGTTGCGTATGTAACGTCATCCGGCGACAAGATGTGGTTCCGGTTTCCGGACCACCGCGTGCTCAATGGCAATAAAATCGACCTTTCCAAAACACCACTTTTTGAGAGTCCTTACCTTAACGGAAATGACCAGGTACTAACGGTGAACCACGATGGCGAAGAACTGATCGTTGATTTTAAGAAAGACACAATTACACAAAGGGTTCTGGAGGAATAGATACTGCCTTAAAGCGAGCAATCCAACTTTCTATATGATTAGACAGAAGTTGATCAAACCGACTCTGGTTGCGGACTATTCGTGTGTAATCGGTGAAGGCCCGTTATGGCATCCAGTGGAACAGCGTCTCTACTGGATAGACATTTACGATGGTCGAATGTTTAGGCATGATCCGGCCTCGGGTCGGCATGAGCAATGCTTCGCGGGAGAGGTAGTCGGTGGCTTCACAATCCAGGAGGACGGGGCACTACTTCTTTTTATGGCGAAGGGAGCCGTCAAAATCTGGCGAGAGAAAGAACTCACAACGTTTATAGACGAAGTTCCTGAGGAGCGTAATTCTCGCTTCAATGATGTGATTGCAGACCCCGCCGGCAGAGTTTTCTGCGGAACAATGCCAACAAGGAAGCGACCGGGACGACTCTATCGACTTGATTCCGATGGGACACTTATCAAGCTTCTGGACGGAATAAGTTGTTCAAATGGTCTGGGATTCTCACCTGGACTCGAACGGTTGTATTATGCAGACTCGGGAATAAGCACAATCTATTCATTCAACTATGACCAGGCAACCGGGACGATAACTGGTCAGAGCACCTTCATCCAAAATCCTAAAGAAGAGGGTGTTCCGGATGGTTTGACTGTTGACTCACAAGGCTATGTATGGTCCGCCCGATGGGACGGTGGTTGCTTAATTCGGTATACGCCTGCAGGAGTGGAAGATCTCCGCATCACATTTCCAGCCCGGAAAGTTTCAAGTGTAACTTTCGGCGGTCCTGATTATACTGACATTTATGTTACCACGGCTGGGGGCGACAACAAGGGGCAGGAAGGGCCGGGTGCTGGTGGTTTGTTCCACCTAAACCTGGGCATTGTGGGTAGGCCGGAATTCTTCTCGAAAATCAAGATTTAAGGATGCTGCTACGGCAAAATCAAGCGCTCATGTCCCGGGCAGCAACAACCAATGGATTCTGCTAAAATGGCGTTCGTTTAAAAGCTGTCTCATACGCAGCTTCTATGGCATCCACAGGCGCATCATCCTGAAACATGTTCGAACCTGCAAATAGGAAAAAGAAAGTGTTATTTTTAGTTGAAATTTGATTGGTGGTTCCACAATTTGGATAAGAGTAATGGAATGAATCGTTAATCCAAACAGAAAGGAACCACTATGAAGACGATAAGCAGAAACGAGCAGATTATCAACAAAAAAGAGACGGGCAGTTACCGGATTGGGATTTGTGAAGTCTTGCCAAAAATAACAGAATTTGACTCGTCAGCTACTAAAAGGAGCTACGCATACGGCGCCATCATCACTCTCCTCATCCTTTGCACCTTGGTTCTTTCAGCGCCGGCACAGCCGGTGCAGCTCGACATGCAGGTTTTCGCACAACGGCGTGCCGGGTTCATGGCACAAATGCAGCCCGATGCCATAGCCATTTTCCCAGGCAAGCCGGTCTACCTCAGAAATAACGACGTCGAATATCCGTACCGCCAGGAGAGCAATTTCTACTACCTGAGCGGGTTTGAGGAACCCGAGTCCCTCCTGCTGCTCGATCCGTCCGCACCGAAATACAAGTACGTTATGTACGTGCGGAAACGAGACCGCCGGCGAGAGACGTACGACGGCCCCCGTGCCGGCCTGGACGGCGCCATGGCCACCTTCAAGGCCGACACCGCGCTTTACATCGACGATTTCCGTCAAACTGTGCGCTCGTTCATCAAATACGATCGGCCCATCTACTACACCTTTGGCATCAACCCGGAGATGGACCATATCATGCAGAAGGACATCATCGAAAAAAGAAGCCGTGGCAACTTTGGCATCATCGATCCGGCGCCGCTGGTCAACCAGATGCGTCTCATCAAAAATGACGGCGACTGGCGCATGGGATTTCGCAAAGCCATCGACATTTCGGCTGCCGGCCATATCGAAGCGATCAAGGCGATCAAGCCCGGTCTGTACGAATACGAAATTCAGGGCGTCTTCGAATACGTCTTTCGCAAGCATGGTTCGCCGCGCAACGGGTATCCGTGTATCGTCGGCTCCGGGCCAAACAGCACCATTTTGCACTACAACGTGAACAGCAGAAAAATGGCAGACGGCGACATGCTGCTCATGGACTGCGGCGCGGAGTATGGTTACTACACCGCCGACATCACCCGCACGGTGCCGGTAAACGGCAAGTTCAGCCGAGAGCAGCGCAAGATTTACGAAATTGTTTACCGGGCGCAGGAGGCCGCCATGCAGATGGTGAAGCCAGGCATCGAGAAGAGCGCGCTCAACGAAAAAATCAATGACATTCTCGGCAGCGGCCTGCAGGAACTGGGATTCATCAAGAACAAAAACCACTACCGCATGTTTTCCCTGCACGGCTACGCACACTGGCTCGGTATCGACGTGCATGACGTCGGCGCCTACACCAAAGGTCGCGAATCTGTCGTGCTTGAACCAGGTATGGTCTTCACCATCGAACCGGGATTGTACGTCCGGCCGGACGTTTTGGACAAAATGCGGGAGCAGGGTTATTCGGAGGATGAGGTCGAGGCAATTCGCAAGAAGATTCAAAAATACATGTACATCGGGGTCCGTATCGAGGACGATATTCTCGTCACCGAAAACGGATTTGAGAATTTGAGCAAAGCCGTCCCCCGAACAATAGAGGCGCTGGAAAAGCTGATGGCCATAGCGCGGTAGAGCCGCAACCAAAGATAAGCCACGGATTGACACGGATTCGGCACGGATAAATGAGTTTAGGCGTTTAGCGCCAACCATCGACAAAACTTTGTTAATATGAAACGACGACGTTCAAACAAATAAAGTCAAAATAATTTTTGTTGGTTCTACTTTTACTTTTAAGGTTTTTTCAGAAAATGCTCTCTGGTAGATTCTGCCATATCAATGTTCAATCCCTGTTATTCCGTGTGAATCCGTGGCTAAAATTTTCTTAAACCTTTGCTACAAAAACAAAGTTTCACAGGCTTGTAGTGCAGAAAGCATGATCTCGACAGCAGGCGTTCGGTGAAAAACGGGCGCATCTGCCGGCCGTTACGATTCTGTTTAACCCGGTTTTCGCAAATGTAATTCCGCCGGCGCCACTGCCTTCTGCGCGTCTGCACGCCAGGCGCCGCAAATGTTCCCGCGCGCGTTGAATTAAAAGAACTTACTCAAACGACAGTTACCCTTGCTCCAGCCATATCGACGGTGGCACATATTTTGCTATTTATCCGCTGATCTGGTGCGCATCGACGATAGCTAACTTGGACAAACCGGAAATTTTAATTGCCAAAAACCAAATAACAAAGCCTTCAGCCTGATGACACAACCTTTGAAGATTCTGTTCCTGACGCTGATCGTGTGCCAGGCCGCACTCGCACAGCGCGGCGCCGACGGCAAGACTTTTTCCGCAAGAAAAGCCCAATACCTGGATTCGCTGCCGGCCGGCGCCAGCGCCATGGGTGCGCTACCGGATGAAGAGAAACGCCTTTATTTGTTTGGCTGGCTGGAAAAAGGTATCTACAACGATGTCGTTTCGGAGACCATTCGCCACATCATGAACGATAGATGGCTCATTGGCGCACGGGCGCACCAGGGGTATATGATCGTGATTCCTCTGCGTTACGGACCCACCCGTGGCAACAGCCTGATTTCCCAGGCTGACGAAGACCTCATTCTGAACCGCCTGGCCCAATCCGTCGATAAAGGAGAATTCTTCGGCAACCTGAATCCGAACAAAAATATGTGGGCGTTGGTCGGCGTCTATCTCTATTCGCACTTTTATGATCGCAACGCTGAAATCCAACCGTACGGTTACAGCGATGGCACGTCATCCAACAGTGTGCTGCGCCGCAACTGGCCCGACTTCAGTTTCAATGGCCACTCCTACGAGCACGGATCGAGCAGGCGTTACAACGCGGAGCAATTCGCCAAAGACATGCTCGAGTTTCGCTTTCAGGACTGGTACGTGGAGGGCAACCGGGAATTCGATGGGCTGAACTACATGAGCCATTTCACCCTGTCGGCACTGGTGCTCTATTCAGAGGGCCCCGACAATGTTCTGACGAAAAAGGCGAAAATGGCCGCAGAGCTCTCCATGCTGGATGCAGTACTGGATTTCGGCAACAGTGAGTGGGGTGGCACCCTGGGCCGGACCGACTTCAAACGGACGGAGTTGAATGCAATCTACCCTTTCCACGAATACTGGGGGCTGTCGGTGCCCAATGAGAGCAGGCCAGAAACCAAGCTGCCGTACGCCCTCAACTATTCACCTCCGGGCGCGATTGTCGCCGCCGGCGTGATCTCGGACGAACCGGATGACTACTTCCACTGGCACATGGAAAACCACGACGCCACATTGAAACATGACAGCGACAAAGGCAAGTGGAACTTTGTCACGAAAAATTACAACATCGGCGGTAACCTGGGACAGGCGAATCAGGGCTGGCAGGTCACGGTTAAAGGGTCTGCGCCGCATAAATTTATCCGTTTCTGGATAAACGATCAGGCCAGCGACCCGCCCGACAAAGACGAGCAGGGCTATCTCGGCAAGAATGGCCG
>SMXE01000011.1 GCA_004357015.1 Caldithrix sp. | reverse complement strand
CGGGAAGTAGACCGAAGATCAGCAAGGTGCAAATGAGCAGAGGTGTGAGCGCAATGAGACTCAATCCGAATTTTTCGTAGCGCAAATGCATAAAGTAGAGGGCAACCAGCACGGCTTTGACAAGGGCAAGTGCCACCAAGGCGATTCCAATAATCAGCTTGCTAATCGGCACAAAGACGATGGCAACTTCGAGAGCAGTCAAAGCTGCAAGTGCAAAGAATACTATCAGATAGTTGGGTTCATGATGTTCTGCGGACATAGCCCTATTCTCCTCGGTTCGTTAAATCAGATAGACGAAAGTGAATACAAGAATCCAGACGAGATCGACAAAGTGCCAATAGAGGCCGGCTATTTCGACGCCGTTCGCATTCTCCGCAGAATACTTGCCTTTCATCCCGCGCAAGGCAATGATGGTCAGATAGATCACCCCGACCGTGACGTGAGCGCCATGAAATCCTGTAATAAGATAAAATGTCGTTCCGAAAAGATAGCTGCCGTATGGGTTGCTAGTGAGCGTCAGGCCGTGCTGGATCAAGTGTGTCCACTCGTAGGCCTGCAAACCCAAAAAGACCAGGCCACTCAGAGCGGTCACAAGCATGAATCGTACCAGGCCTTTGGAGTCGCCGTGTTTGATTGCAGACAGTCCCTTCACCATGGTCAAACTGCTGCAAATAAGCAGGAAAGTCATAAACGCGGTAAGCTTGATGCCAAGAATTTCCTGCGGGATGGGCCAGTCGAGGCTGCCGGCGCGGATGGCGCCGTAGCCTGCCAGGAGTGCTCCGAAAGACATGGCGTCTCCCGCCAGAAACACCCACATGCCAAGCTTGCCCCAACTTTCCGGAGTCAGTGGGGATTCTGCAGGTTCAACTGCTGTTGTAGCGAGGCTCAATGCTCTGTCTCCTCTGTTTTGTTTGAATATTCGTCATCATGTCTGGGGGTTCTACTGTTTTTTGTCACCAAAATAATACCCATGGCTATACTGCCAAATACCACGAAAGGCATAGACATCAGGAACAAAACACTGCTGTTAAAGCCTTGCCCGAGGGAATTGTCAGACAGGGCATTGCAACCTGGGCATGCACTCAGCAATTGCGGTGCAAATATAATTAGCGGCAGGCCAATAAGCAAGAACCAGTTTATTTTCTTCATTCTTGACTCCTTCATTAACTCCAGTAAACGAGGCCATAAAGAATCGGCCAAAGCGCTACAACCAAAAACCAGTACATGCCTATTAGTTTTACACTCTCGATGCGGCGCTCATCAAATGCGTGGGAACTGAGACGAATTCGAAGTGACACAGCGGACAGCCAAATGACTGCACCTATAACGTGCAAAGCATGACATCCGATCAATGTATAAAATGTGGCGCCAAAAACGCCTGATGACAGCTTAAGTCCGAAGTCCAACAGCCGTAGCCACTCGTAGCCTTGCACCATTAGGAAAGCGACTCCCAAGGCCAGAACTGCCAGAAGCCACTTCACTATTTGGTGACGGTTCCTTCCAGCAAGCAGGCGCCATGTGTGTGCCATCAAGAATCCGCTTAAAAGGAGAATCGCTGTGTTAATGGCCGTGACACCCACGGGCAATCTCGGTTGACCTGGTGGCGGCCAGTTTTCCGCACCATAACGAAACACCACGAAAGCACCGATTAAACCGGCAAACAACATGATGTCTGCCCCGAGAAACAACAGCGTGGCGATAAATGCATTTCCTATTGACGGCCGTGTCTCACCGTTGGCGTCGTTGCCTGGGTCGAAATCGTCGTCGATTATGCCCGGAGGCGCGCCTGAACCGTGACGCTTCCGGACTTCCCGAGTGTCTTCTGCCAACTCGATTTGATCAAAATCCGCTGTTCGCGAGGTCATTTAGTTTTTGAGGTTTACGATCAGAATTGACAGAAAATATAACAACGCCATTACTCCCAAAAGGATCCACAAAATGCGTCGATTCTGTATCTTCTGGTTTGTGTTGCTCACGCGCCATTGCCTCCGTTGCCGCTCATTGCTTGCAAGTCAACGTTTTCTGTCTGCATGGTGAAATCCTTTTTCGCGCCAGGAACACTGTACTCACAAGGACCATGATAAACCGTTGGCAGAACATCGAAATTTCCGTGCGGAGGAGGTGTCGCAGTGGTCCATTCGAGTGTTGTGGCTTTCCAGGGATTGTCATCTGCCTTCTTCCCCTTGAACATACTCCAGAAGAAGTTGAACAAGAAAATGAGTTGGCTGAAGCCAAGCACAAAGGCGCTGATCGAAATGAAGATGTTCCACCCCTCAAACTGCTGTAGAAATTCGTATTGCATGGGATTGTAGATTCTGCGCATGTGGCCGCCAATGCCGAGAATGTGCATCGGGAAGAAGGTGCAGTTGAAGGGGATAAAAGTGAACCAGAAGTGAACCTTGCTCAAGGTTTGGTTCATCATTCTACCGAACATTTTCGGGAACCAATAGTAGGCTGCTGCAAAAAGGCCAAAGATGCTTCCGCCGAAAACGACATAATGAATGTGCGCTACGATATAATAGGTATCATGAATGAAGATATCCACGACTGTGGAAGCCATGTAGATGCCGGAGAGACCTCCAATGACAAACATTGAAACGAAAGCAAGCGCGTTGAGCATGGGGGCTGGGAAAGTGATGTTGCCACCCCACAAAGTTCCCAGCCAATTAAACGTCTTGATTGCGGATGGCACAGAAATCAGCATCGTCGAAATCATGAAGGTTGCGCCCAATGCCGGGTTCATGCCGCTCTGGAACATGTGATGTCCCCACACAATCCAGCCAAGGAAAGCAATGCCTGACAGCGCCAACACCATTGCCTTGTAACCGAAAATAGGCTTTCTGGAAAAGACGGGCAGAATTTCTGAGACAACACCCATCGCCGGCAGAATAAGAATATAAACCTCAGGGTGTCCGAAGAACCAGAACAAGTGCTGCCAGAGCAGTGGATCGCCTCCGCCGGCAGCATTGAAAAAGGTCGTACCGGCCAGCCGGTCGAAAAGCAGCATGGCAATGGCCGCGGTCAGGACGGGCAAGGCCAGAAGCAGCAAAATAGCAACAATAAACAATGACCAGATGACCAGCGGCAGGCGCATGAACGTCATACCTGGCGCCCGCATGTTTATTATGGTCGTAATGTAGTTTATAGAGCCCATGAGGGACGAGATGCCAAGCACGACAAGACTGATGCACCAGAGGTTTTGGCCCCAGTCAACGCCGGTCCACGTGGGATCACTAGACAGGGGGGCGTAGGCAGTCCAGCCTGAGGCGGCGTGGCCACCCGGTACAAGGAAGCCAGCAATCATAATAATCCCGGCAAGAACGGCTATCCAGAACGAAAGCATGTTTAAAGAAGGAAAAGCCATATCCCCGGCGCCAATCATCAACGGGATCAGAAAATTGCCGAAACAGCCGATGAGGATTGGCATCACAACAAAGAATATCATGATCGTAGCATGCATGGTGAAGAGCGCATTGTAGAACGCTGGCGTTATGATGCCAACGGGCATCCGTTTAGTAAGCCAACCTTGCTCATCATCACTTTTGGATAGCTCGCTGTCCCAGAATCTGTCCATTGAACTTTGCGGCTCCCCTGTTTCCAGATACTGTTCAGATGCGCCGATCAAGGGTAGCGGTTGCTCGGGATACGCCAACTGCCAACGAAGCAAAAGAGCGAGCCCGCCGCCGATCCATATCATGAACAATCCTAACAGGAGGAACTGCTTGGCGATCATCTTATGATCAAGCGAAAAGATGTACGTCTTGAGGAAACCTTGGCGTTCGTGTGTTGTATGTACTTCTTTCACTGCCGTCGCGCTGGTCATATTTTTTCCCTTTGGTTTCTTGATTTTACGATTATTTCAATGAGGTCGGAAAAGCTAATCGCGGTGGGATCAAAGTCCGACCTCCTCGATATCCGGAGGCCAGGTTTCTTGCTGCCATTTTTGATAGTCTTCGGGAGAATGTACAAATAGGTAACCAAGCATTCCTGAATGACCAAAGCCGCACAACTCGGCACAGGGAATTTCGTATTTTCCGGTCTTATTAGCTTCAAACCAGGCCAGAATTTCCCTGCCAGGAATGGCATCCTGCTTCAATCGAAGGGAAGGGACAAAAAAGCTGTGAATGACGTCTTTGGATTTTAGAACGATTCGTACAACACGGTTCACGGGTACGTGGAGATTGTTGTCGATTTGATAGTCGTCACCAGTGCCGAAGATGTTATCCGGACCCGGGTATAAGACTTCCCAATTGAATTGTTTCCCCGTTATCTGCACCACGATATCAGAAGGGGGAATATCCTGTTTTATCTTGCTCCAAAGCGGTTGGCTTGCTAAAGCCAGAATGAGCAAGGCAACGAGTGTAACGCTCGCCCACACGACTTCCAGTGTATTGTTGCCGTGATAATACTTTGCTTCACGGCCTTCTTTGTAGCGGTATTTAATAAGAAAGTAGATAAGTGTAGCCATTACGAGAAAGAACACAGTGTTCGTTATGTAGTAGATTACATAGAAGAAGTTGTCTATTTCTTGCCCAATAGTCGATATGTTTGGCGGGAGCCAATCTAGCATGTCATCCTCCTCAGGTTCTTGTTTCTGAAACGCGAATTTGTGCCTGCAATTAGGCGTTAGATATCCAAACTAAGATTAAATAGCTAGCTAAAATATGAGAATATAGCTGGAATGGCAAATTTGGCGCCCTCGTAAAAAAGTCGAACTGAATCGAATCTACATTGGTTAAGCGAAGTAAATCAATAAGCTGAGTGTATGTTGACTTAACTCATTTAAACTTAACATGTTGCTTTGGTTTGCAGTCAACACCTCTGACTTTTTACAAGGTCATCAAATTTGAATATAAAAAAATGAAGCAAAATATGCAACAAGATTTTCATTGCACCCCCTTGCCATCTTATTACACACATTACACACAAAGTTTTGCAAAGTGCAATAGGCTGTCATCCGGTATCGCCAGGACAAGATGAAAACGAAAAAACGACTGAATGGGAATTGAATTGTGATTGTTTGTGAAGAGTCGCCTATTGGTCTGAGGGGGCTTATGGGGCTTATTCTGTTGATTTGTTGTGGAATCTGTCTTGCGCAATCCTTGCAAAAACAGTACATTAAAATATTCGTGCGCATGTTGGATGGGGATGAGTGGAGAAACTTCAAAAAAACAGAATGTCCCCCAAAATTTGATAGAGCTACGTAATATAATAAGTTAATAAGTTTGGAGTTATGTACTAAAAAAGTCGTGTAATTACTTGCAAAAAAGGCTCCAACCTTATACATTAATTTTAGTGAAATTGACTTTAAGGATAAGGAGGAGCCTGATGGAACTTAGAGAATTATCGACAAAGATACAAATAAAATTGCATCAATTTTCCGAGCGATTT
>SMXE01000098.1 GCA_004357015.1 Caldithrix sp. | reverse complement strand
TGTATTCTTTTACCAGACTCCGGAATGAGTCCGTTTCGCCGGCTTTGATTTTTTCGATGAGATCTCTGCTGTACGCCATTGGCTTTCCTTAATAATATTGACAGACAAAAGAGATATTTGTTGCAGACAGATTCAATTTTTTTCTGTGCAACATTTCCACGGCCGGTTTGTCAGATGGGTAGAGTCACAAAAGAAGCTACGAACTCTGAGTTGAATTAAACAAAAAAAGGAGTTAGCCATGGAAGAAGTCTTGATTCCCATCGTTGTCGTGCCGACCATTTTCTTTGCCTTCTATATGATCGTCCGAACCATCTCGGACAATAATCTGAGACGGAAGCTGATCGATAAAGGGCTGCTAGACGAAAACGCCAGGCTGTTGTTTGAAAAACATTATACCGATTTTGTCCCGAACTCACTGAAGTGGGGAATGGTTCTGATCGCCCTGGGTTCGGCCATTCTGATCGGTCAGTTGGTGCCGCGTTCTTACCAAGCTGAAACAACAGTGAGCGGGATGTTTATCCTTGGCGGACTGGCGCTGGTGGCCTACTATTTCCTGGCAACAAAGGCGCAGAGAAAGATCGACGAAAATTGAAACCGCGGGTTTGCCTCAAAAAATTGCTGCATGGTTGTCCTGGCTCGGAGGTAACTTTTGCGCGAAATTAGCGTATAAAAAATCGTTGGTTTCGCTCATACAGTCACGAGTGAAACAGAGCGCAAGTTAAGCAACATCGGAGAAACCATGAAACAGACGATCATAACGCTCATTTTGATCTCTTCTGCCTTTTCAACGAGCACCAGGGCGCAAGAGTCCGTTCTTGTCGATATCAAGAACATCACACCGGAGGAAATCCGCGTAGGCGGGTTCGCGCTCGACCGCAGTGCGGATGTCAAAATAGAAGCCGTTGGTTTTTACGCCGGCCGCCGGCACGGTCTGATGTTTACCCGCGCCTGGATTCTGGATGCCGGCACGCGGGAGGTCGTTTGGGAAATTGAAGATGCGGAGCGAGAAAAAACCAAGCGCAGCCTGGCGGAATATCTTGACGTGATTAGCCTGCCAAAGGGCGGTTACGAAGTCTACTACTCGTCTTATCCCAGCTACTTTTATGATGATTGGGATGGCTTTGGCAACTTTATCGACCGCATTTTCGCCAAAATTTTTGACGATGATGAGTACGAAGACGCCTACAATGATTACAGAGAAGAATGGGACAGCTTCAAAATCATGGTGCGCGGCAATGGGCGCAGAGTTGAGGCCGCCGAAATCGGTGAGCTGCGCAGGCCTTTTCTGCAGAACGCATTTGTTTCCATAATCGGGCTGCGTGATGATGAGAATGAGCGTCAGGCGTTTGAGCTCAAGAGACCCATGGACATCCGCGTCTATGCCATCGGGGAGGCGAGAAAAGACGGCACGTTTGACTACGGTTGGATCATCAATACCGAGACGCGCGAAAAAGTGTGGAAGTTCAACTACCGTTATTCCGAGCATGCGGGCGGTGTGAAGAAAAATCGACTGGTTGATGAAGCGCTCTCCCTGCCAAAGGGCAAATACGTGGCCTTTTTCGAGACCGATGATTCCCATTCTGCTGATAGTTGGAATGCCGCGCCCCCGAATGATCCCGGCTTCTGGGGCTTAACACTCAGGGTCGATAATCCGGCGATGTTGAAGTACGTGAGCACACACGACTATGTCGAGACCGAGGAAAAGAACATCATTGTTAAAATTACGGAACTCAGGGATGACGAGGTTCGATCCGAGGGCTTTAAGTGTAAGCGAGATCTGAATGTGCGTATCTATGCGCTCGGCGAGGGTAAGCGCAAGCACATGTTTGACTACTCGTGGATCATCGATGCCAGGACACGCAAAAAAATCTGGGAGATGACCTATCGTAACACAGAGCATGCCGGCGGCGGCTCAAAAAATCGCCTCTTCGACGGCCTCATTCATCTCGATAGAGGGGCCTACACGGTTTACGCAGTCACCGATGGCAATCATTCGTACTGGGACTGGAACACCGCGCCCCCTTATGACAAGGAGCATTGGGGGATCACGCTCTATGCAGTCGACGACGATTTCAAACCGGGCGATGTTGGCGAATATAATGAAGACGACGATACATCCACGCTTGCGCAGGTGGTGAGGATGCGCGACTACGAGCGGGAGCGGGAGCGGTTTACCCTGCAAAAAGACACCGATGTTCGAATTTATGCCGTGGGAGAAGGTATGAAAGGCCACCTCTATGACTACGGCTGGATAGAAGATGCCGGCACCGGCGAGGTCGTCTGGGAAATGACTTACATCCATACCGAGCATGCCGGCGGTGCTAAGAAGAACCGAGTGTGCAACCAGACTGTGCGGTTGAAAAAGGGCAAGTACCTACTTTACTTCGAAACTGACGACAGCCACTCTTTCGAAGAATTCAATGACGCCCCGCCATACGACCCTGCACACTGGGGGATCACAGTGTACGTCGCGGAAAATTAAGCCGGCGCAGGAGCCTACCACGGATTGGTCGCCCACACTGTCAACTCCGGAACAAATCCGCGATTATCCATTTCAAGCATTGATTTTATGGCGTGCGCGATTTCCTCGCTGCGCAGCTTGTTCGCCTCTTCGGTCCGCTCAATTCCTTGCGGATTTCCAAAAGCGGTGGTCACCAGACTCGGATTGATTTCCATGACGCGAACGTTGTGCTTTCTGAGTTCAGCCTGCCAGCATTGGGTCATGCCGCGCAGCGCGAATTTTGATGCGGCGTAAATGGTGCCGCCTTCGTAGCCTTTCAGCGCGGCTGTGGATGCGACGTTAATGATGGCGCCGGAATTTTGCGCCTTGAAAAGTTCTGCCGCCGTTTGCGCCATCAAAGCCGCAGAAAACACGTTCGTCAGAAACACCTCTTCGAACTTCTCCAGCGTCACTTCTGACAAAGTGGCGCCGGCACCGATCCCGGCGTTGTTAACCAACACGTCCAGTCCACCGAGTTTTTTTTGCACTTCGTCAAATGTTCGCTGCCGGTCCGCAGCAAGGGTCACGTCGGCCACGATCGGAAACGCTCCGGTTTCGTGCGCTGCTTTTGCGAGCCTTTCTTCCTGGCGCCCGGTCATCAGCACTGCCGCGCCAGCTTCAACCAGTTTTTTTGCAGTCGCTTTGCCAATGCCCAGGCTTCCGCCGGTGATAAGAATTCTTGCGCCTTTTAGCTGCATTCGTCTACCTCCTTTTGTGCGTGTACTCAGATAGTGTTTAAACCTACCGAAACCATCATCTTTTGTCAAGTGAAAATACATGGGTTAAACGGTGACGGAACTGTCCCTTTATCAGGTCGTAGAATAAACGTTTGCGCGTGGAAACTAAAGATTGACAAATGCAAGAAAATTGGCTATGTTCAGTTCTATTTTCAACAGGGACAACAACGGTAAATGACATCTAAAGGCAAAATTCTGTGGGTTGACGACGAGATTGACTTGCTTCGTTCACACATCATATTTCTTGAAGAACGCGGCTACGAAGTGACGCCGGTTACCAATGCCGATGACGCCATCGCATTGATCGATCGGGAGCATTTTGATATGGTCTTGCTGGACGAAATGATGCACGGCAAAGACGGTATCACCGCGTTGGGCGAAATTAAGGAAAAACATCCTTCTTTGCCAGTTGTAATGGTCACGAAGAGCGAAGAAGAGGCCCTGATGGAAGATGCCATCGGCAGCAAGATCGATGACTATCTTACCAAACCGGTCAACCCAAGCCAGATTTTGCTCACCTGTAAGAAAATCCTCGAAACCAGGGAGATTACCGGTGCACGCATTTCGCGCGACTATATCACCGAGTTTAACCAGATTTCTCAAAAGCTTACCGGCCCGCTGGGTTGGCGCGACTGGGTAGGCATTCATACGAGCCTGTGCGAATGGGAGGTTGAAACGGACCAGCACAGTGAACTCGGTCTGAAGCAGACTTTAGGCGATCAGACCCGGGAGTGTAATGTCCAGTTCGCGAAGTTCATCGAAAGCAACTACCCGGCCTGGTTAAACGGCACGAAGGAGGCGCCAACGTTTTCCACGGACATTATCAGGAAGTACGTAGCGCCGCACCTCAAGCAGCAGCGCAATGTCGTTTTCCTGGTGCTCGATAATTTGCGACTGGATCAGTTGTTGACCATCGAGCCGCTCTTGTATCCCTATTTCAAGATTAAGAAAGACTACTACTACTCGATTTTGCCGACTGCCACGCCTTTTTCACGCAACGCTATTTTCAGTGGTCTTTTTCCCAGCGAGATGGAGGAGCGCTACCCTGATCTCTGGAAGCAGGGCGATGACGACGAACGCAGCCTGAATCGTTACGAGCACCAGTTTTTGGACTACCAGATCGCTGATCTCGGAATCGAGATTAAGCCCGCATCGAAATATGTTAAGGCGCTGGATGTGAAGGAAGCATCCAACGTCGCAAGGAAGATATCAACCCTTTCCAGCGTGCCGCTGCTGGCTATTGTGGTCAATTTTGTGGACATCCTGGCGCACAGCCGCAGCGACTCCGAAGTGCTGCGCGAAATCACGCCGGATGAAGCGGCCTATCGTTCCCTGACCAAATCATGGTTTGAGCATTCGTACATTTTTCAGGTGCTGAAAGAATTATCCAACCGGGACAACATTGTGGTTATCACCACTGACCATGGCAGCATACGTGGTATGCGCGGCGCAAAAGTAATCGGCGACCGCAATACTTCAACCAACTTGCGCTACAAATTCGGCAAGAGCCTGAAGGTCGATCCGAAACATGCCATCATCATCAGAGACCCGGCCACCTATAAACTGCCGTCGCGGGGGATCAATTCAAATTATCTGATCGCGAAGGAAGACTACTATTTTGTCTATCCTACAAATTACAACTATTATCTTAATCATTACCGGGATAGCCTGCAGCATGGGGGTGTCTCCCTGCAGGAGATGATCTTGCCGGTGGTCACACTTGAATCCAAGGCAGGTTAGCGCCACTTTGTTTGGAATGAAGGCCACAGAAGAAAAACTTTCTTCCAAGGCGCAGCGTGTTCTTTCAAAGAGTGCCGAGGCATCCGTCGAATTGGGCATGGCATTGGCGCAAGGGCTTAAGCCTGGCGATGTGGTGGCGTTTTTCGGCGAGATTGGCAGTGGCAAAACGACCGTGATTCGGGGCGTGTGCCGTGGGCTTGGCAGCGAGGATATTGTTAGCAGCCCGACTTTTACCTTGATCAACGAGTACTCTGCCCGCGTTCCGATTTACCATTTCGATTTCTACAGAATTGAAACCCGCGACGAGATCTGGCAGCTTGGTTGCGAAGAATATTTCTACGGAGACGGGATTTGTTTGATCGAGTGGGCGGAGATCGTCGAAGATATTCTGCCGTCGGAGAGAATCGAAATTCACCTGAATAATCTGTATGCGGAGGGCAAGGAAAACACGAGGGAGATTCGGATCTTCCGGCCATGAGACTGCTGGCAATTGACACGGCAACCGAATTGTGCGCGGTGGCTCTGACAGAGGGACGGGAGTTGGTGGCGGAGTACCGCCTCAACCGCAAGAACATGCACAATGAAAAGCTGGTGCAAGCGGTTCAGCAAATCGCGGCGGACGCAGAGTGGCCGCTCAACACCCTCGATGGCATCGCCGTCTCCATCGGGCCGGGTTCGTTCACCGGATTGCGGATCGGCCTTTCGGTGGTCAAAGGGCTGGCATTCTCGCTGGATGTTCCGGTGGCGGCGGTCAACACGCTTGACGCGCTGGCGTTCGGGAATTATTTCTGGTCAGGGCAGGTTTGTGCTGTCATTAAGGCGCGGCAGGAAGAACTTTACATCGCGCGTTATGACAACGGAGATCCCCTCCGGCGGATATCCGATTACGAGATCATTACAAATAGCGAATTTGGAGAACTTCTGCAGGAACCGGCGCTGGTGGTGCCGAATCCGGTGACGCTGGTGGATGTCCTGCGGAGTTCGCATGCGCTTTTCGCGCCGCCCGCTGCCTCGCTGGCAAGCGCTTTCAAGATTGCGCAATTGGGATACGAAAAGTTTCTGGCCGAAGAGACCGAGGACACAGAGATGCTGGAGCCGTTCTATTTGAAGGAGTTCCAGCCGAAAAAAAAGAAGGACTATGCAGAATCAGGGAATTGAGTTGACAGAGGATGGCAACGAAAAGACTTTGATGACCGATTTACGTATACGGGAGATGCAGTTGTCAGATCTCGACCGCGTTTGTGAATTGGAAAAAGCGTGTTTCTCCGACCCGTGGCCTAGGCAAAGTTTTGCGCGGGATGTTGCAGAGAATGCAATCTCTCATCCGTTTGTCGTGTCGAGCGGCAACGAAATCGTCGGCTATGCTGTATACAGGTGCATTGATCGCGAAACGGAAATTACCAATTTTGCCAGCGCTCCGGATTTTCGACGGCGTAACGTTGGTAGTTTTCTGCTGGGCTGCATTGTTTCCGATATTTTACGGAAGGGAATTGAAGATGTTCATCTGGAGTTGCGCGGGGCCAATGACGCCGCCCGCAATCTGTATTTGAAGTATGGTTTCAAAGAGGTAGGCGTGAGGAAGGATTATTATGTGAAGCAGAAAGATGATGCGGTTCTAATGACTTTGAGTTTAAGGGAGGATTAAAAATGGATTGGTTTAAGCGCGCGAAGGAAGGGCTGAAGCCGCAGAAGAAAAAAGAGATGCCCGAGTTGTGGCTCAAGTGCACCGGCTGCGGCGAGATCATTTACAAAAAAGAGCTTGAAAAAAACTTCAATGTTTGCACCAAATGCGATTTTCATTTTCGCCAGAAAAGCTCGGACTACATCGCACAATTGCTGGACGATAACCAGTTCGATGAGTTTAATGCCAATATTTCGTCCGTCGATTTTCTGAAGTTCAAGGCGTTGAAGAAATACTCGGATCAGCTCAAGGCCGCTGTAAAGAAGACCGGCCAGAACGACGCCATTCGAACCGGTTTCGGTAAGATTTGCGGATATGAGGTCGTAATATGTATCATGGACTTCTCGTTCATTGGTGGCAGCATGGGTTCTGTCGTGGGCGAAAAGATCGCGCGCGCCACCGACGAAGCCATTAAGCGGCATGTGCCGCTCATCATTATTTCTGCCTCCGGCGGCGCCCGCATGATGGAAGCGGCCATCTCTCTGATGCAACTTGCAAAGACATCTGCCAGGCTCACGAAACTTGCTGAGGCTGGCTTGCCGTTCATTTCCATCGTCACCGACCCAACCACCGGCGGCGTCACTGCGAGTTACGCCATGCTCGGCGATTTCATTCTGGCGGAACCGGGTGCGCTTATCGGATTTGCCGGACCGCGGGTCATCAAGCAGACGATCGGTCAGGACCTGCCGGACGGGTTCCAGCGCTCGGAATTTCAGTTGAAACACGGATTCATCGACGCTGTTATCAGTCGCCATGAAATGAAGGAAAGACTGCGAGAAATTCTGGAGTTCTCCACCGACACTCAGGTGGACGAAGATGCGCGCAATGGAGATTTAAGCGCCGATAGCATCAGCCGGCTTGTAAGCGTGACCAAAATGGATGAGGACACGCTGGACCAAGGCATCTCGACCAACTAAAGCAATGTCCGGCCAAGAACCACACATTCTCCTGAGCAATGACGACGGCATAAGCGCCCCGGGACTGGCGGCGCTGCACCGGGAAATTTCCCGACTTGGCCGCGTGACGGTCGTCGCGCCC
>SMXE01000097.1 GCA_004357015.1 Caldithrix sp. | reverse complement strand
GGTTTTGTTGATCAACGGCGATCTCGATTCGGCACTGCGAACCGTTGAACACGGGTTAACAATCGAACCGAATCTCAAAAATTTACTCGAATTAAAATTGACCATTCAACATATAACCGATGCCATCGCTCAAGGCGATGGCATCGGTGTGACTGCACTATCTTGATTGCTTCATCCTCGTGTATAATGAACAAAGATAAAATTCAAATATACCAATTTGCCACCAACCCGGTTTGCTCGCCTTATCGCTTTGATTTTCCGAGAGAGCAGTTGAATCGACGAGGAAATGTGCAGGTGACGAAATTCACCAAACTTGATGCGGCAGTGTATGCCGAACTTGTTGAATATGCCGATATGTTAATCATTCAACGGCTCCCCATGTCGCCGCGATTGGCGCAGGTTTGCTCGGCATTAAATTCCCGGGGCAAATTAATCATTTTTGAAATCGATGATGATTTGCTGCATTTGCGTCCGGAATCGCGGTATGCGAAGCAGGCGCCTCCGGATTATCGGCAACGAATTGAGCAGAGTCTTTTAGCCAGTCAGGCGGTGCAGTGCAGTACGCAAGCATTGGCTAACGTCATTTCTCAGATTCACCCGGAAGTGGTCGTATTAGAGAATCAATTTGATAAACTCTTTCCTTACAATAGCAGGAAGAAAGACGGAGGGATAATTATCGGATATGCGGCCGGGGAAGATCATTTCCTTGATTGGCTTACGATAAAAGACGCCTACAACACCACAATCGTTCAATTGGAATTAGAAGGATTTCAAGTGGAAAGTTGGATTATTGGAGATAAGGCGATTTTTGAATCCATCGCTTCAAAAAACAAGCGCTACTTTCCGTTGCTGCAAAGAAGTGAATATTTGCAGCTCCTGCAACAGGTTGATATTTCACTCATTCCGCTGGCTGATATCCCCTTTAATCGCAGTAAATCCGATGTCAAGTTTCTGGAATCGGCGGGATGTGGCGCAGCAGTTTTGGCCAGTAAGTTCGTCTATTCTAATTCAGTTAAGAATGGCGAAACCGGAATTTTGTTTAGCAATGCCGATGAATTTGCAAATGGATTAACCGAGTTGGTAAGAAGTCAGGAGCTTACTGAACGACTTTCTCGAAATGCCCAGCGTTATGTTTCTGAAAATCGTTTGATCGAGCAGCATGTCGAAAAGTGGGAAGATACTTATTTGAGTTGGGTTTCTAATAGAGATAAGCTGTTGCGAAATATTAGAAAATCCATAGTTAATGTCATTTTGGGCAGAGCGAGAAATCTTTTCATGGCGCCATCGCAACCAAAACATTGCCTGTGCAAATACGCAAGCAAAAGTAGTGAATCGGAAAAATTTCTACAATACTCAAGTACACGGGGATGCATTAACTAGTTTACCTGCTCAAGTTACCTTTTCTTCCTGCCGATAAAATCATTGGCAAATTCGCGACTTTTATAACGTTCAGTACCTAAAACGCTCTATTCAAAGGCGAACATCATGAAGACCGTGTATATAGGAATGGCTGCTGATATCATCCACGTGGGCCATTTAAACATTATTGACACCGCCCGAAAGCTGGGCCGGGTGACGATCGGGTTGCTGACCGACCAGGCCATTGCCAGCTACAAGCGCCTCCCTTTCTTGCCATTTGACCATCGTCGTCAGATCGTGGAAAATATCAAAGGTGTGCAGGAGGTGATTCCGCAGGATACTCTGAACTACACCACGAATCTGCGACGGCTGAAGCCGGAGTACGTCGTGCACGGAGACGATTGGCGCGAAGGCGTGCAGAGACAAACCCGGCAGGAGGTTATTGAAACCCTAAAGGAATGGGACGGCAAACTCATAGAGCCTTGTTATACTGGCGGCGTCTCCTCCACAGAGTTGATTAACGCTCATTTTGGTAACGGCACCACACCCAACTATCGTCTCAAAATGCTGCGGCGTCTGCTCGATGCTAAACCCTTGGTACGGATTCTGGAGGCACACAGCGGACTGACCGGCCTAATCGTCGAAAATGCTCAGGTGCCCAACGCGGTGGAAACCCGGCAATTCGACGGCATATGGGCCAGCAGTTTGACGGATTCGACCTCAAAAGGTAAGCCCGACATCGAAGTTGTGGACTTCACCTCGCGCTACCGGACAATTGAAGATATTCTGGAAGTCACCACCAAACCCATCATCGTGGACGGCGATACCGGTGGCAAAACCGAACATTTCAAGTACCGAATCAAAACGCTGGAGCGGCTTGGCGTTTCCACGGTGATTATCGAGGACAAGGTGGGACTGAAGCAGAATTCGCTGTTCGGCACGAGCGTCCCACAGCAGCAAGAGACCATCGAAAATTTTTCACACAAAATCGAACAAGGCAAACTCTCTCAGGTTACGGATGATTTTATGATCATCGCGCGAATCGAGAGTCTTATCCTCAAAAAGGGACAGGAGGACGCTCTGAAGCGGGCACGCACTTATCTCGAGGCAGGTGCCGACGGCATCATGATTCACAGCAAAGAGCCGTCCGGAGATGAGATCTTTGAATTCTGCCGGGCGTATCGCTCTTTTCCCACGAAAATGCCGCTGGTGGTCGTGCCGACGGCATTTCCGCACGTCAGCGAGGATGAGTGGCAGGAGATGGGAGTGAACATTATTATTTACGCCAACCACCTGCTCCGCAGTGCTTATCCGGCGATGCTGCGCACAGCAAAATCTATCTTAGAAACAAAAAGCGCAGCCGACGCCTCCGAAAAGTACTGCTTGTCCATAAACGAAGTGCTCAACCTGTTTTCCACAAAACAGGCATGAGTATTCGTGCCGTAGAGCTGCTCGACTTCCTTCTGCAACAGGGCGTGGAGTTCTTCACCGGCGTACCGGATTCCCTCTTAAAAGATTTTTGCGCTGCCGTTGATGACCGGTTGCCGGTGGAACGGCACGTCATCGCCCCCAACGAAGGCAGTGCAGTCGCGCTGGCGGCCGGGTATCATCTCGGCACCGGAACCCTGCCGTTGGTTTATATGCAGAACTCGGGTCTGGGCAACGCTGTCAATCCACTGCTGTCGTTGTGCGCTCCTGAGGTTTACGCCATTCCCATGCTGGTCATGGTAGGGTGGCGCGGCGAGCCGGGAGTTAAGGATGAGCCGCAGCATTTGAAGCAAGGTCAAATTCAATGTGACCTGCTGAACGCAATGGGTGTCCCCTATTGCATTCTGTCCAAAACAGACAACGACCCGGTCAACATAATTTCACTTGGGCTTCGTACCGCGTTGTCGAAAAATCAACCTTTCGTTCTCCTCCTTCGTAAGGGTGTTTTTACTTCAGAAAAGCGTGCTTCAGGACTGCCAGCGCCGGCTTTCTCACGTGAGGCGGCCCTCAAGGTACTGGTCGGTCAACTCGACGCTAATGCAGTTGTCGTCGCCACCACCGGCAAGGCCTCACGCGAGCTGTTTGAAATTCGGGCGCACCGACGAGAAGGTCATGAGCAGGATTTCCTTACCGTTGGGTCGATGGGGCACGCTTCGGCGATCGCCCTGGGGATTGCACTTGCACAGCCCGAGCGCTCGGTGTACTGTGTCGACGGCGACGGAGCGCTGCTCATGCACATGGGAATCCTGCCCACTGTAGGCAAATGCCGCCCGCGCAATTTCAAGCACATCCTGATCAATAACGGTGTGCATGAGTCCGTGGGCGGGCAGGCCACAGCCATCAATACAGTGAGTCTGTCAGAAGTAGTTCGGGGCTCTGGCTACCGTCGCTGCTTTCACGCTGATTCAGAGGAGGGTCTCAAGCATATTCTGAACAAATTTCGACAAGTCGATGGTCCGGCTTTTCTTGAAGTCGTCGTGCAGCCTGGCTCCCGCGTCGATCTCGGGCGACCGACTGTGTCTACCACTGCTAACAAAGCCGCCTTCATGGATTTCTTGCACGACCAGGTTGTATGAGTGCTATGTCGAACTCAGATAACCCGGTTGAAATCATCATCACAGACGATTGGCAGGGTGCTTGCTTTGACGCCCTGGCCCGCCAAGGGGTGAGTCGCCCGCTACTCGTAACATCGCGCGGCACAGCCAGTCGACTGGGACTTTCTGGCATTTTCCCAAATGCGCCGGTCATGGGCGACATCCAGCCGCATCCGACCTGTGAGCAAATGCAAGCCGCGATCACCCGCACCCGTAGACAAAAATTCGACAGTCTGGTGGCGATAGGCGGCGGCTCGGTGCTGGATACCGGCAAGGCGATCAGGATGGCATCTCAGGCCGAGTGTCATGAGCTCGAACAACTGTTCGGCTGGGATGGCGGCATTACCAGCAACGTGCCTATGGTTTGCATTCCAACTACACACGGCACCGGCAGCGAAGTAACCAAATGGGCCACTATTTGGGATAGGAAGGATGGGATCAAACGCTCGCTCAGTAACGATCAGCTCTACCCGAGCGCAGCCATTCTCGACGCCTCCTTGACTCTGAGCCTACCGCTCGACCTATCTTTGATCTCGTCGCTCGATGCTCTTTCGCACAGTTTTGAAGCGCTCTGGAACAAGAACGCCAACGATGCCGCGACCGGTTTCGCCCTCGAGGCGATTATGCTCATTTTGCAGAACGTGCCCCGCCTGAAACAAAACCCGAAAGAGGCTTCCGTTCGCAGGGATCTGCTGCGAGCTGCGAGTCTGGCCGGCTTGGCAATTTCCTTGACTCAGACGGCCACGGCACATGCCATCAGCTATCCCCTGACCCTGAAGTTTGGCATTCCGCATGGATTGGCCGCTGCATTGCCCCTCCTTCCTCTTATCAAGTTAAATCGGTCACTGCTTTCAGAACATCTTAATTTTCTTGTAAAAAATTTGAATCTCAGTTCTGAAACCGAGCTCGATAAACAAATTACGGAAACACCAAAACCCATTCTGAAGTCTCGTTTAGCCGAGTTTGGCGTTTCGCGAGATGAGCTTCCGGAAATTGCCAGGCTAAGTTGCACCGCTCAGAGGATGACTAATTCTGCGACTCCATTGTCCAGAGCCGACGTTTTGTCGGTTCTGCAGGCCATCTATTAGCAGCCTCCCATTAAAGAGGTTACGCTTGCCGAACGATAGCCTCGCCATCTCTGCGGGCGATTTCTTCAGCGATGCTCTCGCAATATTCGCGGTGAAAGTTGTGAAATGTGCAGTTGAAAACAACTCGCATTGCCAAATCCTTTTGCCCTGTCATTTGGGTAAGTTCACTCATTCCGCTGGCTGATATCCCCTTTAATCGCAGTAAATCCGATGTCAAGTTTCTGGAATCGGCGGGATGTGGCGCAGCAGTTTTGGCCAGTGAGTTCGTCTATTC
>SMXE01000096.1 GCA_004357015.1 Caldithrix sp. | reverse complement strand
CCTCAACAACCGGGCAGTCTCCGGCAATGACCTGGGGCGGCTGCAATGAGGCCTTAAGCTTTCCTTTCTGAGAAAAGTCATCCTTCAGCTTGTCTTTGATATTTTTGCAGGTCTCCTCCTCATCCAATCTGAACAATCGCAAGGCCAGGGCCGTGTGCATTCGCTCCGTGGTATCCGGTCCGCCAAGTGCAGGCTCGATTAAAATGTCCGGCAGTTGGAATCCGTTAATCGATTCCCGCCAGACTTCGAGGATGACCGCATCCCGGATACCGCCGCCGATCGTAGATTCCTCGGCAGGAGGATCCTGGATGGGTGGCTGCAGATAAGTGGCGATGCGGCTCACGTCAGCTGTCAGGTCAGGTTCTTCACCCGGCAAGCAGGTCAGGAGTCCGTCGGCCCATATTCTACCGGGCGCAAGCGTAAGCTCGACTTGATTCGAAGGATCAACGGACGCCGACTGTACTCTAAAACTGTCAGGCGCATTCGCTGGGACGGCAGCGACTCCCGGACCGATAACGTCTCTGCCAGCCAGGTCTTGCCAATGCGTGGTTATTTGTGTCTGGGCATTCCAGTCACTATCGAGCAGGACCCTTCCTTGCTGGTGCAAAACACCGCTGAAGTTATTCTTCGGGTCAAACTTCCATTTGGAAAAGTCGCCTTTCATTCTTCCCTCCTTAAGTTACCGGAATCAATAGCGGCCTGACGCCCACTGGCATGAATTCTCGAAAGCGGATTTGAATGTTGCGCCATTTATGCGCCTCCAACAAAAAGCCAAAAGCGCCCATGCCGTCGTCATTCGGCCCTCTCTCACGAATGCGAAAATCCGATGTGTGGGCAAGTTGGCCGTAGGCAGGTTGCCCAAAAATCTCACTGACAAATCGAAGTTCTGCTTCGGTGCCATTCACGCACCCATGGCTCTGCGGCAGCCTGTCTCCCTGGCCTGAAAAGTAGCTGAATTTCAGACAGCCTTTTTGATTGTCAAGTACTTCCAGAGTGTGGACCCAAATACCACCTCTGCCGTTGATAGTCTCGACCCGCATACGGCCAAAGACCGTGATTCCTTCGACTTGTGCCGGTGGCCCCCATGAGCTTGCCGGATCGGCGCCGTTGCCCGAAACGGCAAGTGCAGCAACCGCCGGATCTTCACTCATGCCGCTGCCGCCATCGATAATCGAATCGGTGAGAAACAGCAAGTAGCCTGAGTCGATAAATAACGGCCCGGTGATACTACGCTGAAAAATGACTTCCGGGGTCTGATTGAACGCTTTTTCTTCAGCCGCACCAAATCCGTAAGGCTCCTGCAGATTCATTGAAGTCCGAATCGGCGCGCGTGACCCATCGAGATTTTCGAAGCCTCCCGGCTCAAGCGTGCAATTCAACACCTCCAGGCTGTGCAGCGCGGCCCTGGCAATAAGGGGTTCTCCGGCGGGAAATGCATGCCCAGGCGCTAGATACAAACCTTCAAGCCGAAGGGTAAGATTCCCCATGACAGCGTCAAATTGTTTTTGCTCCTCTTCGTTTGCGCCCTTGACATTTGTCGGCCGGAAGCGCATCGGTTGTGCCACTTTGATGATCGGCCGCTGATGATCGGCAGCACGAATGATGAGCGTTCTATTTAACATTAGATTCGGGCCGCCGTTTTCAACTTTGGTTCCGCCAATAGTAGCGAGGTCGAGTTCGTGTGTCATGCTGTCGTTTATCACAACCAAAATCGGCGCGGTCGAATCCTGAATGTCCTTAAGCGCATTTTGTAGTCCGTTTGCATTTTCATGAAAGTTGACTTCTCTAACCTCAACCGTCTCACCATTCCATTCTGACGGCAAAGAAGGCCGCGATATCGGATGTGCCCCTACGGGTCCGACCGCACCGTATGTATAACTCAACAACAGATGATCAAGCAGAGCGCTGCCCTCGTCGGCAGTCTCAGTACCAATGACTATCCTACCAATAACCGGATCAATGACAACTTCACGATTATTCAGAGGAGGCTGCAGACCTAACTCCCAGGCACACAGGTTCGCGCCTCTTATCGACCATACTTGCGGAGCCAGCGGTTTTGGCCAAATTTCTCCGGGGAAATCAGATTCGGGCAAATGCAGTTGAAATCCCACATCAGACACATCAAGCGAGGCCAGAGTTTGATCGGTCTGGTCATATGTCTCAACGTTAATGTAGGCGCCGGGATTTCCGGCAGCAGATTTTTCACTCAAACGAGCGGTTGGAATCGGGCCGGGGGTCTCATCAATTTGTGTCACAACCGGCGGCCTTTTGTCGGGATCAAACCGGTGCGTGTTGAAGAGCCTCACCGATTGCCCTAATGGGTGAAGGTCAAACCGCGCAATAAAAGCGGCCGCGTCAGGAAATTCTGCTAAATCAACCGATGCGTCTCTGGAATGCACTCCTCGCGATACCGGTTTTGATACAGCCACCCGATAAGCTTGCAATCGCCATAGAAAGATGGCCAGGTTGGGAAGATTATATCTTATGCTGCGAAACGCAGGTGGTTTCAAATCTGCGGTATGAGCAAAGGGGTCAAACGGCGAGTCCAGCAATGTTAAGGCAGCCGGGTCGCGCAGTGTGACCGTTCCGCCCCTGACAATTCGATGGCGAATCGGAATTCCATATTGAGTAAAATACGTCTCGGAAGCTGCACGGCCATAAGGCGGCAGACCCCCTTCGTCCGGGCGCTGATGATTAAGATGCTGGTTCCAAACCAGGCTTTCTCTTAGCTCCACGCAGTGCACGCCCCATTGGGTCAAAATATAGGTCAGAAGTTCGATGGCACCCAGCGTGCCTTTGCGCCGCCGCAGAGCAATGGTATCTGCCACATCAGCCCTCAGCGTCCATGGATCTCCTTTCAGATGGCTTGTGCCGAGCAGATCACCGATATATGGAATCACCCAGTCGTCACAGGTCTCGATGAAGAGGTCGTGGTAGAGCGACTCGATATTCTCATGAATCGCGCCAAAGACTTCTTCGACCAGGGCGAGATAGCTCTTAAGCTGGCCGGGAGGCTGTTGTTCCTCGTCCTTTATTCTATAAATCTCAGGCAGTCGTTCGTAAAGAGGAACGCGCTTGTTATTCATTTCAACAGACATCTGCAGACTCCGCTTTGGAAACGCTTAGATAGAGATGTGCGCCATACAAACTGAGAATATGTTGAGTAGGTTCGCTGATGCAGGAAACCCGATCTTGCAGGGGTTTAGGCTCAGCGGGAAGCATAAGTTCTGCCGGGTCGTCGGCCTCGCCCAGGGAGCCCAGCGCCGTAACCTTCGCCCACACCACACCCTGCACATTTTGCATGGTTCCCGCTATACGGGTGGCGTACTCGTTTTCCCCAAACCAGCGTTGACCAAGCCCGAAAAGACCCGCCGAACCATCAACGCTGTCGCCTTCCTCACCAGTGACACCTAGCGCTTCTTTTATGGCTTTTCTAACCGGCTCTTCGCGAAAAGTTGCATCGAGAGCAAAGACCGCGTCGATGTGGACGTACTGAAGGTGACCTTGATGAACGATGATGGGGAACCGCTGAGGACCGCGACATTTGTTATAATCGTTGAGAATCTCTCGAACCTCGTCGATCTCTTGACCTCGACCCGTTTCCATTAAAACAGTGAGGACAATGGCCGGTACATTGTCGACCAACTCCCAGGCCGCTGCCGCTTTCAAAACACCTGGTATGGCAAGGGTTTCACTTTCGAAATCTTTGAGACTGACCAGACGGTCGAGGCTCTGAATCTTTCCGGGAGCGGCTTGCCGGGCATTTCCCCCGGTTTCAGGCTCTGAGCCCCCGGAGGCGACGCCGGGGAGTTGAATCTTATCGAGGCGATCGAGCTTACCTTTGGCTTGCACAGTGGTCTCTTCTTTCAGCGCACCATAGGCTCCGGTGCCGGTTCGATAAATGGCAACTAAATTCCTTATGCCTGAAGGGAGTCGCGCTCCTGTTTTGCCATCGCCGAACTGCACCCAGCTATCACCATTCGCATCTTCACGAACTATATAGATTTCGTCCTGAGGTTCTACGTTAAAAAAAGAAGCAACTCTGGTCCAGAGATGATCATTAACGTAGATTTGCAACTCCGGCACTTCAGGCGGAGTTTCTCCCGGAGAATTATGGTATGTCAAAGGAGCTTTCGGAAGTTTGAAGGTCTGAAACTGTTGGCGGCTGTCGCCATTTCCCAGCACGGCTTCTTTTTCGATTTTACCCTGTGTTGCTTCTACCAGGTTGCCGTAGACTGTGACATTGGGGTCGATAAGTGGAAAGTCACCCAGAGTGAAATCACCCGCAAGCGGCGAAGACAAGAAGATTGGTCTAAGTTTTTCTTCATCATCCGAGAGTTCCTTGTCCTCCGTTGACACGACCATCTCCAAGAAAATCCCGTCTTCTTTCTGAAAGGCTATACCTCTATCATTGAGTTGCTTATATGAAACTGAATCCCCAAAGTAATAAAGGCTTAAGCCGTCGGCAGCAGGATCGATCTGTCTGGCTTGCTTCAGGGTTAAGCTCAACCCAACTGTCTCATGAATACTAAGATTACGAATGTCTGTTACATCGTGGGTATGTCCAAATCGCAAATCATCCATGTCATCATCTATGCCCACAAAGGTAGTAGCTCCAGACAACGATCCCCAGGCCATGGAGCCAGATCTAAAACTCCGGATTATTCGAACAATGGCTGACTCGTGGACGCTCACCCCTTCAATTATGAGCATGTTCCCAATGAGAAGACTTTCGACTTCAATATCCAATGGAATCTCTCTCGATGTGAAAGATGGTGTTATGGTGGTATTACCTGTAGTCGTTGTCGAACTATGTAATTTGCGATTATAAGTGATGTCAAGCTGCGAAACACTATCATCACTGTCAATCTTGACGATCTGTCGTGGAGCGTTATGCCCAAAGTGGCGGAAAGTCCGGCCTAATTTATAAGCAATGACTTCGCTTAAACCGCCGCCTTTGTCCCAAATCCCTTCAATTGTTATGTTGGTTCTGTCAAATTCTTGCTCAATTTCTTTTACGATGAAAATTTGAGCATTATTTGTGGCTTCCGAAACCGTATCCAACAGCATCAAACGATCTTTTGCATTTATTTCGACGCCTGCCGCTTCAAATTCAGACGTCTTGATTGAGAAAACAGAAATTTCTCCGCTAAGGTCCGGAATATACGTTGGTCTATATAAATAGAACTTACTTAAGGAAGGATAGGCGGTGGTCTCTTCCACCGTCTCAAAATCTGCTGCCTGCTCCAACCCCTCCACCTGCGCCTGGAGGGGGAAACCGGCCGGAACCACCACCGGCTTGTCGTTTTTCACCTCAAAGGCGAAGGTGGCTTTGCCGCCCAACCCGGGTGAAAGGCGGTAACCCAGGAGTCGCACCAAATCAGCAACGCTCTCTCTCCACTGAGCCGTCCTCAAAAAAGCTTCATTTGCATATAGGTCCTGGTAAAAGGTGAGAATATCGCCTAAAATAGAGGCGCCTTCCAACAGAGCGATACCCGGATCATCCGCATCCCGATGGGTCCAGGCCTCCAGAACCGCTTCGTGGTTCAAATTCCGCAGCAGCGTTTCACGAAAATCAGAATAGCTGCCGATGCGGTAGTCGATATGTGACAACCCGGGCCGATTATTTGGTCTTTTAGGAAAAACAAGAGGTTCAACGCAATCATTACGGCAATCCGGATTCATTGGCGGCCTCCTTTGACATCAAAGAACATGAACCCTTTCTCCATGTGATCCGGGTCGTTCTTGACCTGGATGATCTCATTTGCTTGTACCTCGATGACATCCTTAATGCCGGGCGTTACTTCATTCCAACGCTTCATGGTCACAGCAATCACGTGATCAACGCCTTTGACTGACTGCACGCGTCCGATGATTTGACTTGCCCTGAGTTCCTGTCCGAACGTCCAGAGATCAGGATGGAAGAAGGCCATCCTGGCATCCGGCATATAGCCCTCGGAAAACTCCTGCTCAAGAATGAATTTAATATCCTCCGGCCAGTAATCGTGATGAACACAAAGAGAGACCTCTATTTCCAGGGGAACAAATCGTGACGGGCGAATTTCCAGATCTTCTCCAATCAGTCTGACAGCATCGAGATGGCTGGCGATTTTTTTGCGTACCGCATCGCTCAGTTCAGTTACACCCACAGGATCGATGGCGATCCTCACCCCGCGCCAACTCCCCGTCCACACGTATCTGGCCGCGGCTCTGGAAACTTCATCGAGTTCCTCGGCGCGATCAACGTAATCTTTGAGAGTGACAGCACGCAACTGCCGAAAGCGATAGGCCTCGGGTACACGGCGAATGATTTCCCCCATTGGTTCCGGCGCGCGGCCGCTGGTGACATCAAAGGGATTCCAACACTCTTCTATTTGGGGAAAAGCTGCTGGGTCGAAATTGATCAGCGTATCCGCGCCGATATTACCGTCAAGGCTGCTACCGATCTGGTATCGGCATTGAACTACCGCTCCGTCCGGCAGCTCTCTGCCGTTGATGCCATTTCCAAACCGGATCAGGCTTTGCCCCTCCTCGTCGGTCTCGACAATAAAATGATCACCTTGTTCATCGCTATCATCGCTGTGAATTAAACTGACCACCTCGTCCCACTTGTCAACACCGCCGCCTAACGTTCCTACCTCAACTTCCAGGGTGGACTGCGGCGGCACTTCGCCTCCCGGAGGAGTATCTTTATAAGCGAGTGGTCCTTGGCGGAGCCAGCAAATCACACCCCATCTTTCAGGCCTCTCAAAATGAATTTCATCCGGATTTGTGAGCAACGTGCCAGGCTCTTTGAAGACGACTTCCACAGGCTTTCCGTGGTGGACCTGAAGCAAATTTCCATGAAAAAGGGAAACATCCTCCACCTTCCCATCGGGACAGTCAACGGTGAAACAGTAATTAGCGTTCAGTCTATCCTGCGCCTGCCAACGGACCCGCACCAACCACTCTCCGGTTAAAGGGTCTTGCCTCGTTTCCGCTCCTTCTTCGCCGACCAGCAATTTCAATAGCTGCCTCTTGGTCGGATCCCGGCCGGCCTCCTGACCGGTTGCCGGGTTGTGCCACTCCTGGATCAAAAGCTGCGCAATCTTTCCATCACGAATGAAATCTCGGACGATATTGGCAGACGCTTCGCCTCCCAAAGTGAGTCTGAGATCAGCGGCGGTACTTCCGGCCTCCAGCGCCGGAATTGAATCACTCCAGGTATACAGTCCCATTCGGTTAAGTAAATGGTGCAAATACTGTGACTGCCGGGTCATAAACACAACCGAAGCGGGGTCGTTGATAGAGATGCCTGCCCAGATCAAAAATCCGTCAGATAAATCGAATTCCTGGCCGTCGCCTAGGTGCAAGGCCAGCCAGGTGCTTGCCTGATTACCCTGGTGGATGTGGTAATCCATCAATCTCGCATGCCGGGCCAGGGAGACCCTCTTGCGGACGGTTCCCAGATAAGCCTCATTCATCACCCGGTCCTGGTAGTCACTCAGCTCATCTGATGCCGCACTAAACAGCTCCAGAATAACTTGATCCAGATCGGCTTCACTGGTCGGCTGCCAGCCGGGCACCCGTTCCATCATTGCGGCGATCATGGTATGCTTGAATGAATCGTAATCTTTGGCGAGATAGTCGATAGCAGGATCTTCCTTCGGTTCGGGGGCAGGCTCCCATTCGGGCGCACAAAGATTAAAGCATCCCGGGCGAAATTTGAATTCTATTTCACTGAAGATGGGATCCATGTTCTGGTAGTTAACACTTAACGTATAGGTTGAATAGTCGCCAATAGGCCCTACTTTAAACGCCAGAAAATTGTCAGTTGGATTACCTGAAATTGATAAGACTTTGACCTGATCAGCACCCGGACCCGCGAGAATTCGATGACCTCCGGAAATGGGAAAGAGCAACTTGGGGTCGGCTGGATCTGCCAGGATATTTGCAATCTGGTGATTGTTTTGGAAATGGATTTCAAGATGGGCTTCGGTTGGATTTACATCCGGATGCAATGTTACCAGAAGCAGCTTGAAACCGTTGAGTCCCTGCGCGTCCAGATCATTGGCCCGTTCGTTCAGAGCTTCTTGATTTTTGATAGCCATTTCTTTTATGCCTCTGTTCGCTGGAATCGCATGACCCGAACATCTTCCGTTCCGGCTATTCGGTACTTGATGTCCACCTGCAGCGTTTCATTATCTACGGTAACCGAGAGATCCTCCAAAGTTACACGTTGTCCGAGCCATCTTGTGATTGCCTGCGTAAGCATTGCTTTCGT
>SMXE01000095.1 GCA_004357015.1 Caldithrix sp. | reverse complement strand
TAAATGAAACAAACGAAATTCAGCACCTGGACAGTGTTAATTCTGACAACTATGACTCTGTTAACCGTGAGTTTGCGTGCACAACAGCCGACAAGACAGGATACATTAGTCGAATTGATGCGACGCATCGACATTCTCACTCAAGAAATAGAAAAAACCAAGCTCGGCGAAGTGGCAGGACCTAACTACGAAAGACGCTACGGCATGGGGCCGGCGGCTTCAAGAGTTTACCATCTCGCGAAGACGGGCGTATCATTGGCCGGTTACGGCGAAGTTGTTTATGAGAACTTTTCTTCGGAGAAAGACGACGGTTCAGACTCCGGGAAAGCCGACAAAATCGACTTTCTCAGACACGTAACGTACTTTGGCTACCGCTTCAATGACCGCTTCCTGTTCAATTCTGAAATCGAACTGGAACATGCCAAGACCGGCGAGGGCTCATCCGGCGAAGTGTCGGTGGAATTTGCGTACATTGAGGCCATGTTGAGCAAGGCCGTAAATTTCCGGGCCGGAATGGTGTTGACGCCTGTCGGAATCATAAACGAGTTGCACGAACCACCGATTTTCCCTGGCACCCTGCGCCCGGAAGTCGAGCGCCGAATTGTTCCGTCAACCTGGCGTGCAAACGGCCTGGGGCTGGTGGGAGAAGCCGCCACTGGCCTCAACTACAAGATTTATGTTACAGAAAGTCTTAGAGCGGCAGCCTTTTCATCAGATGGCGTTCGCAGCGGCCGTCAAAACGGCGCAAAGGCCGTTGCAGAAAACCTGGCGGTGAGCGGCAGACTGGGTTACTCGGGCATTCCCGGCCTGGACATCGCAGGATCTTTCTTCCTCGGCAACACCGGCCAGGACCTGGATGATTCGGCAGGAAACGACATCGACGCCTTTTACACCCTGTGGTCCGTGCACGCGATCTTTGCGCGCCGGGGCTTGGAATTGCGCGGCCTGTTCGCACAATCGACCATTGACGATGTCACCAAACTGAACGACGCTCTCGGATTGACCGGGAGCAGTTCCATCGGCGAGAAACAGAGCGGCTACTATCTGACGGCAGCTTACGACGTCATGCCGTTGCTGGTGCGCGGCACGACGCATTACCTGGCGCCATACATTCAATACGAACAATTAGATACACAGGATAACGTACCGTCCGCGTTTTCGAAAAACCCGGCGCGAAAACGCCAGAACTTCTACCTGGGACTGACCTACAAACCGATCCCCAACATCGCGTTCAAGATCGACTATGTGAACAGAGATGACGACGCAGATTCAGCCGTGGACCAGTTTAATCTTGCGATGAATTATTTGTTCTAATGCAACACTTCAGGGATCGGCGCTGATCCAGACCGCCGGTCTCTGAACAAGATAACGATGAGCAGACTGACATACTATTCGAAACTTATTTTTCCGGTAGCTATCCTGGCCGCTGCCAACCTGCAGGCGCAGGTGTTCAAGACCAAAGACGTGGCGCTGCGTGAAGCTTTTGCCGGCTGTGACACGATTGTGCGAAAAGTGGTCTTTCTCACCGAGGACCAGGTGATGGCAATCGAAAAAGATGCAAGATCGAAAGTTGAATCGAAAGTGGTTGCCTACTACGTTGGCCACAAGGGGGACACCACAGTTGCGCTTGCGTTTTTCGAGACAACAAACGTGCGGACCAAGCCCGCCACTTTCATGGTCTTGGTACGACCAGATGCCACAATCGAGCACGTCGAGATGATGGCTTTTTACGAGCCGTTTGACTATTTGCCCGCGGAACGATGGCTGAGGCTATTTCAAGAGAAGGTACTCGACGACAACCTCTGGCCGCAGCGCGGGATTCACGGCATCACCGGCGCCACACTCACAGTTCGAGCCATTACCAAAGGCGTTCGCAAGATTCTGGCGACTTACCAAATAGCCATTCAAAGGAGAAAGTAGATTGAAGTACATGCAAAATGGTGGTTTCCAAAGCCAGCCTCTGATGAAATTGACGCTGTTGTTCACCTTACTGTTTCTGACAGCCTTTTGGGTGACAAACTTCGCACTCTATTTCGCAAAAATGGACGTCACGCCACAGTCGGTTCAGGACTATTATCTCGGCGCGGAAGAACAATTCACCTTGCCGCGCACGTATCAGTCCATGCTTGAAGTGACGCATGCCCACTTGCCGATGATAGCGATGGTCGTTTTGTTGCTCACGCATTTGCTAATCTTTGCGCCGTACTCATTCAAAGCAAAGGTCACGTTCATTTCCAGCGCATTCATCCTGGCGCTGCTAAATGAGTCTGCCGGCTGGCTGGTGCGGTTCGTAAATCCGGCGTTTGCAATTCAAAAAGTCGTTGCGTTTTTCGGGTTTCAATCCGTGCTGGGATTCTTAATTTTCACCCTGGTAACTTTTCTCGTATGGGGAAAAACGAAGGCCAATGGCAACGGCGCAATAATCAAAATAGTCAGCCAACCCACTGAGAACCCTGGCGTGGAAGCTCAGCCATAACGCATGCTTACAACTCAACCTTCAAAACGTTTGAGGTAGCGGGATTATGGAAGTCTGGAAAGCCTTTGAACAAAACAAAATCACCCACAGCGCTGCGCACCATCTGATGACCATCTATGATTTGCTGCACAGAAACGGGTACGCCCGCGTGACCGATGTCGCCAAGAACCTCGAAATAACCCGGGGCAGTGCGTCCATCACACTCAAGGCGTTGAAAGAAAAAGGCCTGGTGACCGAAGACGAAAACAAATTCCTTCGTCTTTCCGAAGAAGGGCAAAATATCAGCCACGCGATTCAATCCATGCGGAAGATTTTCAAGAAATTCCTGGTTGAGGTATTGCAGGTGGACCGGGAGCAGGCTGAAATTGACGCCTGCAAAATCGAGCACTTGCTCAGCCGCGAAACCGGCGAGAAACTTTTGAACTTCATGAAGTTTCTATCTTCCGATGACACGGATGTTCAGCACTTCTTGCAAACTTACCGGCATTATGAGTCCACCTGTTCCGGTTTACCAGATGAGTGTGAGGTTTGCGACACCGAATGCCTGATGCCGGACGAGGAGTCTGAACAGGTAAGTAACCGTACCTGATTTAGGGGAAAAAATGTCGACTTCATCAGCAACCTGCGTATTCTGCGACCACAGTGAGACCGTGACATTGATTTCTCTAAGTTATAAGGACATGGGTTTGAAAATCTGTGCGCAGCACTTGCCGATTCTCATTCGCGACCCGGCACATCAAGGCAGGTTTCTAAGATATCTTCTCACTTGAAAACAAAAAACTGAAGGCGGTTTACAAATGAGTCTGACGAAAGGACAGGAGATGACACTCGAACAACTGAGACCGGGCGAGACAGCCATCATCAACGGGATTTCAACCAACGGCGGCGACGAAGGCGATTTAATGGAGATGGGCCTTACCTCCGGCACCGAAGTCCGACTGATAAAATACGCCCCACTTGGCGACCCGATGGAGATCAAGGTTCGCGGCTACTATCTGTCGCTGCGCCGCTCCGAGGCAAAGGCTATCCTGGTAGAACGGGTCAAACGCGAGGCGACTGGCAAGCCATGAAGGAGCAAGTTAAAGCAGCGCCGCACACGCAGGTTGTAAAATCTGATTTCAACCTTGCCCTGATTGGCAATCCAAATTCCGGCAAGACAACCATTTTTAACGCCTTAACCGGCCTGCGGCAGAAAGTCGGAAACTATCCCGGCGTTACCGTAGAAAAGAAGACAGGGCTTATTGAATCCTCCGGCGGTTACTCGATTCGGGCGCACGATCTTCCCGGTTTGTACAGCCTGGTGCCAAAGTCGCTGGACGACAAAATCGCATCTGACATCATTACGGGGCGAGCGTCGGAAATAGAACATCTTGATGTAGTCGTGGTTGTGATCGACGCCAGCAGTCTGGAACGAAATCTCTACCTCGCTACCCAGGTCGTTGAAATGGGTATGCCTGTGATCGTGGCGCTCAATATGATGGACGCTGCTGAATCAGCCGGCATCGCAATCGATAGTGAAAAACTCGCGAGCCAAATTGGCGCGATAGTTGTGCCCGTGGTCGCCAACAAAGGGACCGGCATCGCCGTCTTGCGCCAGGAGATATTCAAGATTGTCGAAGGCCGGTCGCTCCGGGAGCCAAAGGGTATTCGCCCTCCGGCGGAAATTAAATCAGCCCTCAAACCTGTACGCGATTGGTTGGCGGCGAACTCCGAACTATCCGAAATGGCCATCCGCTTTGCGGCCGTCCGGATTTTGTCGAGTGACAAAGCCCTGGGTTGCTGGCGCAACCCTGCAAACGGGCATGTTCATGATAATTATGATGATCTCGTCACCCGGGTACAGGAGGCGCGTCAAGAGCTCGACGAACAGGGCGTCTCGTGGTCTATGCTGGAAACGCAACTGCGATACCAATGGATTGACACTATCTACGCGACCACCGTTTGCAAAACCCGCGAACATGAACTCAACAGAAGCGAAAAAGCAGACCGAATTTTGACACACCGTATTCTCGGCCCCATTATTTTCCTTCTCATCTTCGGCGCCATTTTTCAGTCGATTTTCGCGTGGGCAGAAATTCCCATGCGAGCAATCGAGAGCGGTGTGGCGTGGTTTGGCTCCGTCATTGCCGGCGTGATGCCGGACGGCGTTCTGCAAGATCTCATCGTGGATGGCGCCATCGCCGGGGTGGGTGCAATCCTGGTCTTTCTGCCACAGATCCTGTTTCTGTTTTTCTTTCTCTCCTTGCTTGAAGATTCCGGCTACCTCGCCCGTGCTGCGTTCATCATGGATCGGACCATGCGGAGCGTGGGGTTGAGCGGCCGTTCAGTTATTCCGCTGCTGTCATCGTTTGCCTGCGCCATTCCTGGCATCATGGCGACGCGCACAATCCGGAACTCGAGCGACAGGATAATCACGATCATGATCGCACCGCTCATGAGTTGCAGCGCCCGTTTGCCTGTGTACGCGCTCATGATTGGCGCTTTCATTCCCGGAGTTGTGGTGATGGGCATATTCAAACTGCCCGGCCTGATTCTGTTGGCGATGTACCTTTTCGGCATTGTGGCGGCCATCGCCGCGGCCCTGGTCATGAAGCGTTTTGTTGGCAGAAACGAGCCACCATCGACCTTTGTGATGGTACTCCCGGCCTATCGCCGGCCTTCCATGCGCTCGACCCTGATACAGGTGTGGGAGCGCGCGAAGATATTCGTCACAGACGCGGGCAAAATTATCCTGGCGATCTCGATTGTACTCTGGTTTCTCGCTTACTACCCGCGACCGCAGGCAGAAATGAGTTCGAGCCAGGCGATAAATCAGAGCTACGCCGGCCAACTTGGCCACGCTATCGAACCCGCCATCCGACCCTTGGGATTCGACTGGAAAATAGGGATTGGGTTGATTACATCCTTCGCAGCCAGGGAAGTCATGGTGAGCACGCTGGCTACCATCTACAATGTAGAGGGCGCGGACGAAACGTCGGTGACGCTCAGGCAGGCTTTGATAAATGATCGGGATCCGAACACGGGAAAACCGGTCTACACTCCGTTGACAGCGGTCTCGCTCATGGTTTTCTTTGCACTCGCGTGTCAGTGCATGTCAACGGTGGCGGTTGTTAAACGGGAAACAAATAGCTGGCACTGGCCACTGATTATGGTCGTGTACATGACCGTTCTGGCGTATACCGCGTCTCTTGTCGTCTTTCAAGGCGGGAAACTGTTGGGGTTCGGATAATGCAAATTCAGGAATTCGTTGCGCTCACCATTGTCGCAGTCGCTCTATTTTTTTCCGCCAGAAAATTTCTGCGCCAGTTCACACATGCGGACCCGGGCGGCAGCAAGTGCACTAAATGTGAGTTGCAGAAGGCGGTGAACTCGGGCAGGAATCGGAAGTGATTCGGCGCGCTGGCAACCGCTATCGCCTAACTCCGGCACGATTGGGAAAGCCCACGTTTTGACGATTCGTAGCCTTCCATCTTTGTCATTTACTTTTGTAGAATGGCTTTTCTCGTATCAACAAATTCTTCCGTTTTGACTTGAATGAAATATGCCCCGCTTGGCAGATTCTGTGGCGTCCACTTCAAGGTATGAGTACCTCCAGTCCATTCCCGGCATTGGCAAGACCACGGCTCACATGCCGGTGATGGAATTGCCCGAATTGGGTGTCATCAACAGAAGACAAATCGCTGTCCTTGTCGGTGTTGCACCCATCTAATCGCGACAGTGGTGTCTTCCGCGGGAAACGCATGACAGGGGGTGGAGAAGAAGGCATGTCCGAGCCAAGCTCTTCATGCCAACTTTAGTCGCCACACAATTTAATCCCGTGATAAAAAAATACTATCGAACATTTGTCGAAGGCCAGGGTAAATGCAAGATGGTCGCGCTCACCGCTTCTATGAGAAAACTGCTGTACATCATGAACGCGATGCTCAAAAATGAACAATATTGGCAGCCTAATCTCATCGAAAATGCTTGACTTTTAAGACAGTCGCTACCTGACTTAATCGCCGATATGGCGTAAGAGCTCAATCGCGTTGCCGTTATGCGGGT
>SMXE01000094.1 GCA_004357015.1 Caldithrix sp. | reverse complement strand
CAAGCCCGGCGTGCCGGAGATCACCAAACTGATTGATAACTTTTTGACAATACGTCTGGCAACTGAAGGATAGGACATGAAAATTGCGGTGATTTCTGGCGCCGGTTCCGGAATTGGGCGCGCCACAGCCGTCATCTTTGCCGAGCAAGAATATCAAGTCATCCTGATCGGCAGAACAGAAGGCAAGCTTGTTCAGACCCGGGAGTCGCTTGCCAAGCCGGAGCGTCACAGAATCGTTTGCGTTGATGTGCGTGCTAAAGCCCCACTTCATTCCGAAATTCAGGCACTTTCTCTGCAAAGTGTGGATGCCGTAATCGCAAATGCGGGCGTCGGCGGTGGTAATCGTTACGGCGACCGCGACCGTTGGCAAGAGGTGATCGATATCAATTTAACGGGTACTTACAATCTGGTGAATGAATGCCTGCCCTACCTGAGAGCAAAGCAGGCTGATTACAAGCACGTTATGGTGGTTTCGTCGGTGCTGGCAAAGTTGGGCGTGCCCGGCTATTCCGCTTATTGTGCGTCTAAAGCCGGCCTGCTCGGTTTGATGCGCTCCTGGGCGGTAGAACTTGCTCAGCAAAAGATACTGGTAAACGCAATTTGTCCGGGTTGGGTAGAAACCGAGATGGCCGCCGATGGAATTCAGGCCGTGGCGGATCTCACCAACAACACTTACGACGACGCCTTAAATCAGCAGATGAAGCAGGTCCCGCTTGGCAAAATGAGCCAACCTGAAGAGGTTGCCAATTTGATTTACTTTCTGATTTCCGGCCAGCAGAATTCCATTACAGGTCAGGCCATTGACATCAACAATGGGGTTTTGATGCCATGACCGCGGTTGGCCGTAAACGTTGGGGATATTGATGGAACAGCACGACCTTCTATTTGTTTACGGAACGTTGCGAGCGGGCGGCGGTTGTACTACCGGCAGGGTTCTCGAAAAATACGGCGTCCTTTTGGGACCGGGAACATTCAATGGCAAGCTGTACGACCTTGGCGGCTTCCCCGGTGCGGTGGCTTCTATTATTCCTCGGGATCTTGTCAAAGGCGAGCTTTTTCAACTAGACAATCCGGCAGTCCTGTTGCCATTTCTGGACAAGTACGAAGGATGTGGCGGCATCGCGCCCTTGTTCCGGCGTGACTTGTCAGAAATCTGGCTCGATTCAGGTGCCGGAGCGATGGCATGGATCTATCTTTGCAGCCGATCAATCTCCGGTTCTCCGATCATTGAATCGGGTGACTACCTGGAATATCTGAGCAATATTTGTTCACCAGAATTGAAAGAGGGAATTGCAATCTTGTAATACAAATTTTCGTGCGTCCTTTTACACGCTGGGGTGCCGCCTCAATCAGGCGGAGACCTCCCTGATCAGCAACTCGTTCCGTGAGAGAGGCTACGAGATCGTTGATTATGGCGAGCCAACAGACGTGTGCGTGATAAACACCTGCACGGTGACGCAGCAGGCCGACGCTAAGTGCCGGCAGTTGGTGCGGCAGGTGCTCAGACGCTCCCCGGACGCCTTTGTGGCGGTGATCGGATGTTATGCCCAGATTGGTACAAAAGCGCTGCAGGACATTGAAGGAATCGACCTGATAGTGGGTACCGAGGAAAAGATGCAGGTGTGCGATTTCATTGATGTGCCGCAAAAGCTGCCGGAGCCGGTGGTTCGCAAAAAGAAGATCAGCAGCAACGCCTTCACCATCAGCTCGGTCGGGAATTACGAAACCGCCACGCGCGCCAATCTGAAAATTCAGGATGGCTGCGATTTTATGTGCACCTTCTGTGTTATTCCATTTGCGCGCGGGCGTTCCCGCAGCCGCGCTTTCTGGGACATTCAGCGCGAGGCCATGCAACTGGTGGAGCGCGGGCATAAGGAGCTTGTTTTGAGCGGGGTAAACATTGGCACCTACGCGTATGAAGGGAAGACCTTCCTCGACGTCGTGAAGATGTTGGAGACGGTGGACGGACTTGAGCGCATCAGGATCAGCTCAATCGAGCCGACCACGATTCCGCAAGCGCTGGTCTACCACATGGCAGAGTCTGACAAGCTCTGCAACCATTTTCATATTCCGTTGCAGAGCGGCGATGACAAGGTTCTGAAAGACATGCGGCGACTTTACACGCTCGCGGAATACGAAGCATTTCTGAAATTCGTTCAAAAGCATGTCCCCGAAGTATGCTTCGGGACCGACGTCATGGTCGGCTTCCCGGGAGAAAGCGAAGAGCGTTTCGAAAACTCACTGCGATTGCTAAGCGAATTGCCGCTTGCGTACTTTCACGTTTTTCCGTTTTCTGAACGTGGTGGTACCCGCGCGCTGAAAATGACAGAGAAAGTTGACGCTCGGGTCAAGAAGTCACGCAGCGCGACCCTGCGACGACTGTCAGTCCAGAAGAGACAGGATTTCTACCAGCATCAGGTTGGCAAAACCGTCCGCGTGTTGATGGAAGAGCGCAACGAAGCTGGCCTGTTTCAGGGGTTTACAGAGAATTATGTCAAAGTCGGCGTGGAAACGGATATCGATCTCGAAAACCAATTTTTCGATGTGGCGCTGACGGGAATGGCGTCGCAGAAGTTGCTTGTTGGGTCCATTCTCAGCAGTAGCTGAAATATGAAGCTGCACTATCACTCGAAAATCGTAAAATGAAGTTCTGAAACGATCCTAATGAAGAAAGTTTATATCGAAACATACGGCTGCCAGATGAACGAGTACGATTCCGAACTCGTGAAAAGCATTTTGCGCAGCGAGAACTACGAGTTTACCCACTCGGAAAGTGAAGCTGATATCATTTTCCTGAACACATGTGCGATTCGGGAAAATGCCCACTCCAAAATTTATGGCCGGCTGGGTGAGATCAAGCACCTTAAGCAAAAGAAAAAGAAGCTCGTCGTGGGCTTGCTGGGCTGCATGTCACAAAACTTGCGCGGTAATCTCGACCGCAGCGAGAACATTGTGGATATTTTCGCCGGCCCTGACAGCTACAAACGACTTCCCGGCATGATCCAGGCGGTGCAGGCGAGCGGAAAGAAAGAGTACGATTTCTCGCTTTCCGAATTTGAGGATTATAGCGACGTCTATCCACAGCGCGTTCCGGGTGTCAATGCCTGGCTTGCGGTCATGCGCGGCTGCGACAATTTCTGCACCTTTTGTGTCGTGCCGTATACGCGGGGACGCGAACGCAGCCGTACCATCGAGAGCGTGGTAACAGAGACAGAGAGGCTCGCAGCAGATGGCTTCAAGCAGGTCACGCTCCTGGGGCAAAACGTTAATTCCTACCGCTCCGCCGGCGCCGACTTTGCAGACCTGATGGTTGCCGTGGCCAGTGTTGACGGCATCGAACGGGTACGATTTACATCGCCGCATCCGAAGGATTTCCCGGAAAAGTTTTTGCACGTGATGGCAGAGCATCCCAATATTTGCAACCATATTCACCTGCCGTTGCAGGCTGGCAACAACCGTGTGCTCGATCTCATGGCGCGTACTTACACAAAGGAGAGTTTTCTGGATCTCGTGGATAATGTTCGGACAACCGTGCCCGGAGTTGCGCTCACTACCGATGTAATCGTCGGCTTTCCTACAGAGACAGATGAGGAATTTGAGGACACGATGGAGGTTCTGGAGCAAGTGGAGTTTGATTCTGCCTACATTTTCAAATACTCCGAGCGCAAGAATACCATCGCTTACAAGAAACATCCCGACGATGTGACGCCGGCAAAAAAAACCGAGCGAATTGTGCGCGTGTTTGCCCTACAGAAACAGAAGTCTCTCAAACGAAACCGGGAAGACATCGGTAAGAGGCTGCAGGTGCTCATTGAAGGTCCGAGCAAAAAGAATCCGGATGAATGGATGGGACGAACCGATAGCAACAAGATCGTTGTGCTGGCCAAGCGTGATTTCGATAAGGGCGACATGGTTCTGGCAGAAATCACGGGGGCTACTGCCAATACACTGTTCGGGCATGAAATTGAGAATTAGCGTGCCCGGAACGAATTTAGGAAATGACAACTTTTACAAGCCTTGACTTCTACAACATTGACGCTTCGTTGTCCGACGAAGAACGGATGACGCGCGAAACCGTGCGCCAATTTGTGGAAAACGAATTTATGCCGCTTGTGCGTGAGTGCTACCGTAAGGGGGAGTTTCCCGCCCAACTGATCCCGAGAATTGGCGAACTGGGCTTGCTGGGCGCCAACCTTTCAGGGTACGGTTGTGCCGGGCTGAACAATGTCGCCTATGGGCTCATCAATCAAGAGCTTGAAAGAGGGGACAGCGGTTTGCGCAGTTTCGCTTCGGTGCAGGGAAGCTTGGTCATGTACCCGATTCACGCATTTGGCTCCGAGGCACAAAAGCAGGAATGGCTCCCGAAACTGGCAGCGGGCGAGGCCGTTGGATGTTTCGGTTTAACTGAGCCTGATTTTGGCAGCAATCCAGGGGGAATGCGCGCCCGAGCGGAGAAAGTGAGCGATGGCTGGCGCCTCAATGCCAATAAAATGTGGATTACGAATGGCACGCTGGCGGATATCGCAGTCATCTGGGCACGCACTGAGGAGGGGATTCGCGGCTTTCTGGTGGAGAAAGAAACGCCCGGCTTCGATGCCAGGCCGATACATGGCAAGCTTTCCCTGCGCGCTTCTGACACCGCAGAGTTGATTATTGACAACTGCGTGGTTCCGGAGGCTAACTTGTTGCCTGGCACAAACGGACTCAACAGCGCTTTGAAATGTTTGATGCAGGCGCGCTACGGCATTGCGTGGGGAGCGGTTGGCGCGGCGCTGTCTTGCTACGAAGAGGCCCTGAACTACGCCAAAGGCAGGGTGCAATTCGGCGGCAAGCCCATCGCTTCGCACCAGTTAGTGCAGGAGAAGCTGGTCTTCATGCTGACTGAGATCACCAAAGCTCAACTGCTCGTCCTGCAGTTGGGACGACTGAAAGATGAAGGTAAAGTAACGAATGCACAGGTGTCGCTTGCTAAACGGAATAATGTACATCAGGCGCTTGAGATTTCTCGGCTTGCACGCCAGATACTTGGCGCCAACGGTATTCTTGATGATTACGCGGCCATGCGCCACCTCTGCAACCTGGAGACTGTGATCACCTATGAAGGCACGCACGACATCCACACGCTCATCCTGGGTAAAGAAATTACCGGCATTCCTGCGTTTGAATAGGCTTGCCCGCGAGGGGTGTTACGCATGAACTTATACGATAACGATGATGGGTTTAAGGTCTTCACACTGGCGCAAGTAAACGCAATTTTGCCGCAAGTCATCGTCCGAACCGAGCGGGCGGTGGAACTGCTTGAAATCGCGCGAAAGCATCATGAATCCGGGGACGCGGTCGATTCCGAAGGCGCCCGGGATGATTTTGACAAGCGTTCCGGGAAAATTCTCGAGGACTGGTCACGTGAAATTGCGCTGCTCGGCGCTTATCCCAAAGGATACTTTACTGTCGATTTCAAGTCTCCGATTCCTGAAACACTTTTCTGCTGGACCCTGGGCGAGGATAGAATTCGGCATACTCACAAGACACATGAAACTTTTAAAGACAGGATTAGGATCATTGACGAGTTGACCCTCGGCTTTGAAGACTCCCTCAACTAACGCATGCTTGCAAACATCTTTTTCTTCCTTTTCACCCATTTTACCGCCGGGTTGCTCATGACCACGCTGTTTATCTCGTTACAAGAGATTGGCAGGCTGTTCTTCCGCGTCACCACGTTGGTCGGCGTTTTTTTACTGGTTTTCGCCATTTTTTCCAAACCCTTCGGCAACGTCAATTTTCAAATTCTGGGCGATGGCTCTGCGGCAGACGGCAACTTCTGGGGGCAACTGACATACTTGTCGTTCATTCTTTCAGCAGTGATCTTGTTGCTGTACAACATCGCTACGCCGAAGATGCATAAATTCCTCTTATCCTTGGCGACCGCTGCAAGTCTTGCCGGGGTTGCATCATATGCATTGGCTGGTGTGCCTGTGGCGGAGCCCACGACATCAGAGATGGTGTTTCCGGTGATGAACGGTCTGGCGGCCACATTCCTGCTGGGGTCGGTACTGGGCACGATGATCACAGGGCATTGGTACCTGGTGCAGCACAAACTGAGTCTGACGCCGCTCAAAGTCACTTCCATGTTGTTCCTGTCATCGGTGTTCTTCAGGATCCTGGTGCTTGTTATCGGTCTCGCCGCAATCAACAAAGCCGGCCTGCAAATGGCGATAACGGACTTGCTGTCCGGCACGAGCTTCAATAGCTGGATCTTTCTGATTCGTGTAGGATTCGGGCTGGCGGTGCCGCTCATTTTTGCATTTATGATCAGGAGTTCGGTTAAGATTCGTTCAACACAGTCCGCAACCGGCATCCTTTACGCTACCATAGTTTTGATACTCATGGGAGAGACGTTCGCCCGGTATCTTTCCATTGCCGCGGGAATTCCTCTTTGATGAGAGCTGTAATTTATCAAATTTATTTGTCTTGATTTTGGGGTGCGAAGTGGTTATATTTTTTACCATTATGTCGATAAAACGTCATCGTGAAACATTTTGAGTAAACGTGAAATTTGGCAGGAATCAAGACAATTTTCGATGCGCACCATGGCAATCACGAATAAGAATGAACTCAGGTTAAGCCAGAAACTGGAACTGATGACTGCCATTTTCAACCGGCGTTCAATTCGTTCGATTCTGGATACTTGGTCGAGCCAACAGCTTGTTGAGGGGCATGGTTTCTTGTGGGATAAGCTAGTTGAGTTGCATTATTTGCTGCAGGATGACGAATTTGTACGGGAAGACGTTACAAGAAATATGATGCCATCCGCCACTTATCAGAGACAGCAAGGATGTGATTTGAAGCTGGATTACTGCAAAGGCGTCGAGTGCATCTGGTCGAATCCGGAATGCGCCGGCAACAAGGTGAAAATCAATATGGAAGTGATGGCGCAGACTATTTTTGGCTATTTGGGTGCGCAGGAGAGGTCAAATAGTAGTGAGGCCCAGGCTAAAACCAGTAGCATTGAGAAGCCGGTCTCTTAATTCATCGGCCGCTGAAAAGGCCAACTACAATTTACCGAATTTCTGGATCTGACTTATTATGGATATCTCAGGCAATGTCGCAGTGTATGCTGCTGCCGCCATCGCGCTAATAGCGCTGGGATGGCTCGCCTGTCATTTTATCTCCAAGGCAGGCATTCGAAATGCAAAATCGCATGCTGACGAACTTATCGCCGAGGCAGAACGAAACGCCGAGCGAATTAAGCAGCGCACGATTCTGCAAGCAAAGGAAGAGTGGTTCAAGATCCGCGATGAGCAGGAAAGCCGCCTCAAATCACGCCAGAGTAGACTTGAACAGACTGAACATTCACTCATCGAGACCGAAAGAAAGTTTCTGCGGCGAGAAAATGAATTTGGTCAAAGAGAAAGCAACTTGAGTAACGGTCGGCGGGAGTTGCATGAGCAGAAAGAGGCACTGAGAACCAAGGAAGACGAACTGAACCGCATCATCAATGAGCAAAACGTCGTGTTGTCGCGTATCTCACAGATCAGCCTCGACGATGCCAAAGAATTATTGCTCAAGAATCTCAGGCGAGAATACAAAGCTCAGGCGGCGCAATTTTATAAAGACTTTATGGATAAGACCAAAGAGAATGCCAACCGCGAAGCCAAAAAAATCATCACGATGGCCATTGAAAAAAACGCCGCCGACCATTGTGTCGAAACCACGGTTTCAGTTGTTCCTTTGCCTTCCGAGGATCTTAAGGGGCGAATCATCGGCAGGGACGGCCGCAATATCAAAGCCTTTGAACAGGCTACCGGCGTAAAGGTCATAGTAGATGATACGCCGGAAGCTGTCGTGCTTTCCGCATTCGACCCGGTCCGGCGTGAAGTAGCCCGTCTGTCATTAGAGAAAATCATCGGAAACAATCGCATCCATCCACAGAAAGTCGAAGAAATCGTAAGAAGTTGTGAGAAAGAAGTGGACAAGAGGATCTGGCGTGCCGGCAATGAAATCATCGCCCGCGTCGGTATCGGACGGATGCATCCGGAATTGATACGTGTGCTGGGCAGACTCAAATTCAGAAGCAGCTACGGGCAAAACGTCCTGCAGCATTGCGAAGAAGTCGCCACACTCACAGGTGCGATGGCCGCCGAACTGCAGCTTGATATCAAACTTGCAAAGCGTGCCGGGCTGTTGCATGATATTGGTAAGGCCATGAGTCAGGACCAGGAAGGAACGCACGTACAAATTGGGCTTGAAGTCGCCAAAAAATACAAAGAGAACCCGGTGGTTTTAAACGCCATCGCGTCGCATCATGAGGATGAGCCCAAGACCTCGCTCATTTCCGCGCTAGTTGCGTGCGCAGATTCGATTTCCGGGGCGCGGCCGGGGGCACGGCGTGACACACTGGATGGCTACATCAGACGAATTGAAAGCCTTGAAAAACTCGCCGACTCCTTTGACCTGGTAAGTAAAGCGTATGCTATTTCCGCTGGCCGGGAAGTACGCGTGATAGTTCAGCCCGAGAAAGTGAGCGATGCACAGGCGAATCTACTGGCGACGGAAATTGCGGAAAAAATTCATTCGGATCTCGAGTACCCGGGTCAGATCAAAGTGACTGTGATTCGTGAAACAAAGGCTGTCAGCTATGCATAGGGGAGCAAGGATGAAACCCTTCACTACAGAGGATACACGCCCATGAAAGGCCTTTTGCAAGATATTGACTCACCCGAAGATCTGAAGGAGCTGTCCTTCGAAGAACTTGAGACCCTTTGTCAGGAGATTAGAGACTATTTTATTCATGTGGTTACCAGTGTCGGGGGTCACTTTGCTTCGAGTCTCGGCGTTGTCGAGCTTACTACGGCGCTGCATTATGTGTATGACACGCCCAAGGACAAGCTCATCTGGGATGTGGGCCATCAAGGCTATGTGCACAAAATTCTGACCGGCAGAAAATACGACCTCAAGACCATTCGCCAGTACAAGGGCATCAGCGGTTTCCTCAAAAGAAGCGAGAGCGAGTATGATGATTTTGGCGCCGGACACGCCAGCACCTCGATTTCCGCGGCGCTTGGCTTTGCCGTCGCGCGCGACCTCAACAAAGATGACCACAGGGTCGTTGCTGTCATTGGTGACGGCGCGCTGACCGGAGGGTTGGCTTATGAGGCGCTCAACAATGCCGGCAGTCTTAACACGGACCTGCTGGTGATTCTGAACGACAACCAGATGTCTATCTCTCGCAATGTGGGGGCCATTTCTCGCTACTTGACGGAAATCACGACAGATCCTCGCTACAACAAAATTAAAGATGAAATCTGGCATCTTACAGAAAAAATGCCTTTTGGCAAACGCCGACTGCGTAAGTTTGTCCGCAGGGTGGAAGAAAGCCTGAAAAACCTGCTGGTGCCTGGCATGTTTTTCGAGGAAATCGGGTTCAGGTACTTTGGCCCTATCGATGGTCACGACCTGCGCGAACTGGTTCCGACATTACAAAAATTGCGCGAACTCAAGGGACCGAATGTCCTGCACATCCTGACAGTTAAAGGCAAGGGCGTCGATTACGCCGAAGAGGATTCCGTCAAGTTTCATGCTGTTTCGCCGCCACCGAAACAGTCGGAAGGTGACAAGAAAGCAGCGCCAAAACCACCTGCTTATAATGGCGTTTTCACAGACGCGCTTATTGAGTTGAGCAGGAAGGATGAGCGGATCGTCGCCATTACGGCTGCAATGGCGGAGGGAACAGGTCTGGTCAAGTACCAGAAGGCATTTCCTGACCGGTTCTTTGATGTCGGCATCGCTGAAGGCCACGCAGTCACCTATTCAGCAGGGCTGGCCGCAGATGGTGTTCGTCCTTGCGCTGCAATCTATTCAACTTTCCTGCAGCGAGCTTATGACCACATCATCCACGATGTCGCCGTCCAGAAACTGCCGGTTGTGTTTGCTTTAGACCGGGCTGGCTTGTGCGGCGCAGACGGCCCAACGCATCACGGCGCATTCGATCTTTCTTATCTGGCGATCGTTCCTGGTATGATAGTCTCGGCTCCGAAAGATGGCAACGAGTTGAGAAATCTTCTACACACAGCGTTTCTGCAAGATACAAATCCTTTTGCGATTCGTTTTCCAAAAGATAGCTGCATCACGCTGGATGAATCTTGCAATTTCCAGAAAATTGCCATCGGCTCCTGGGAAGTCCTGCGCGAGGGGAATAATCTGGCGATCCTGGCAGTTGGCACAATGGTAGCGAATGCCATGAAGGCCGCGGAAATGCTGGAAAACAAACATCATAGCGTCGCCGTGATCAATTGCCGTTTTATCAAACCTTTGGATGCGTCTCTGCTGCGCGATCTATCGACCCAATATGAACACCTTGTTACCGTCGAAGAAAACGTGTTGAGCGGGGGATTTGGCAGCCAGGTGAGCCGCCATCTGCAGGAGAATGGCTGGTCGGTTGGTAGCCTGACACATCTCGGAATCCCGGATAGTTTCATCGAACACGGCTCTCGTGCTATCCTGCTGGATAACATCGGGCTGTCGCCGGAAAAAATCGCTGATAAATGTTTGGAAATTATGGGTGGCGGCAAAAAGCCGCGGCCCGAAAGGCAGTCATCACTCAAAACTCACAAAGCCGTAGAGGAGTAGAATATGTCCGGCAAGAAAATGAAAGTCGCGGTCTCGTTTGCCGTGGTAGTGGTGTTGTTGCTCTGGTTGATCGTATCAGGCTTCAACGAGAACATGCAGTACTACGTCAAGATCAAAGATTTGAAGGCGATGCCTGGCGAGCAGTTCAACAAGGGTCTGCGCGTCAAGGGATACCTGGTTTCGGACTCAATTGAAGAGACTCAAAAAAGTCTGGAGATTTTCTTCACCATGGAGGAAGATGGCGAAGAAATGCGGGTTCGTTACACGAAAGAAAGACCGGACACCTTTAAGGATGGCGCAGAGGTTATCGTGGAAGGACATTTCACCGATGCCGGCTATTTCGATGCGAATATGCTAATGGCAAAGTGTCCTTCAAAGTACGAAAGTACCGACGAATATAATACTGCCGACTACTCAGATTCCGCGAACAAAGAGTTCGACGGCACAAACTAAGGACTTTTCTTATTATGGTTGACATAGGACAGTTGATCCTCGTGCTCGCGCTTTCCTGCGCTGCTTATGCCATCATTGCTTCTGTTCAGGGTGCGCGAATTAAACGCGATGACTTGGTCAAATCCGGCCAAAACGCGGCTTTTGCCGTCACGGCGCTATTAACGCTGGCTGTCATCGTGCTGTGGCAGCAGATTCTTGCGCATGATTTTCACAACGAGTATGTTGCCAGCTACTCTAACCGGGACATGCCTACCCTTTACATCCTTGCCTCTCTGTGGGGCGGGCAGAAAGGTTCTCTGCTGTTCTGGGGCTGGCTGCTGTCCATCTACGCGGCACTCGCCATCTATTTGAACAGAGATAAAAATCGCGAATTGATGCCGTATGTCGTCGCTACGCTAATGGTAAGTGCAGTGTTTTTCATACTGCTCAATATATTTGTCTCGCCGCCATTTGAGAAGCTTTGGGCGCTGGCCGATGGCCGGGTCATCAAATCTGTGACCCAGCCTGTTG
>SMXE01000093.1 GCA_004357015.1 Caldithrix sp. | reverse complement strand
CCCGGTATTGGTGAAAAGGTCATTGCTGCTCAATCTCACAATCTGAATCTGGTTGAGATGGAAGGCTCGGGTTTGGCCTCTTGCGAGGTCGCCGAAACGCCGCGTACTAATGGTCATGACAAGCGTTACATCTCGTTCAACGTTATCGTTTATCATGGTCAGAAGAAAGATCGGCGGACCTGTGCCAGGGCTGTTTATATCGAAATCTTTGAGAAAGAAAATCTCGAGGCCGCCGGGATTGGCAGAACTAAGGAATACTTCCGGCTGGGCTGCGACATCGTGCACAAGCAGGCCACACGCCAAAACCGATGATAGGGCCCACGACAATGTTCTCATAGAATCCTCCTTTTTTGCTCAACATGCAAGTTGAGAATCGCTTTCAAGGTTGCTGCCAAACGCGCGGATATTTTTGCATAGACCTGAGAAAACACCCCTGAAAACTGGTCAAAAAAAATGCACGTGTTTCACGCTAATACAACCAAGTAGTGTCAGAACGAAAACCCGGCCACTCATGTCATTCCGGCGATCTTTTAGGCCGGAATCCTCTTTCTTTAGCCAGGGGATTCCCGCCAGAGACAGGCCGGAATGACCGGGCTGTTTTCGGTCAGACACTAAGTAATACCGAAATTGGGGCGGATGTGAAGAAACTCTATGTTGTGATTCAGCTCTAATCAGACTAAACCCCCAGCAAAACCTGGCGACTAAATGCCCGAGTAGAGCGCCCGTAACACCACCTCAAACAAGTCCCAGAAAACATAGCCGAACATACGCCATGCAAGAACTATACCCAGAAAAGAGTACATCGGCTGATTGATGAAGCGGGTGAAACGGTAGGCGTTCTTTTCCGACATCAGAAGCGTAATGACGCTGCTGCCATCCAGCGGCGGAAACGGGAACAGATTGAAGATAAAGAGAATCAGATTCAGAATGAGAAAGATGCTCAGCAATTTCGAAATACCCAACCACATTGACGTAGCAGGCGCAACAATGCTGGTGAGTTTCAGCGAACCCGGGTCGGGCTGCACAAAAATACCCGCACTCAGGCCAAACTTCAACAGAACAAAGGCAGCGACGAAAATCACGAGGTTGGCGGCGGGGCCGGCCGCGGCCATCCAGGCGGCACGGCGTGGATAGCGCAATGCCCATTCCGGATTGTATGGTGCGCTCGCCCAACCCATCATCCAGCCAAACAGGAAAAATGAAATCAAAGGCACCGCAACCGTACCGAACGGTGAACGCTTGATATGCGGCAACGGATTAAGCGTTGCCTGTCCGCCCAGGTAGGCAGTCAAATCGCCGCCTTTCATGGCGGCAAAGGCATGCGCGGCCTCGTGCGCCGTGAAGGAAAACAGAAAGGCCACGTACCAGGTGACCAGGTCGACGATGTTGATTCCTTGTATCATATTCATCAAATCAAGAATTCGTGCTCATTCTCAAAACATTCTTGCGTTTATTTTTGTGTATAACCATACTCCCAATAGTCTGAAAATTTTGGATATCATTCGCCCGCAATTGCGGACAGAATCATTGTTGCCTCAAGCCTGAAACTCGCCGCACCACTCGTTACCCTTGACCAGAGCATCAAAAAATGGGGCCATATTCAAACCATCTCCTGACTTGTTGATCGCGATTCAGCATTAGCGCCTTAGAATAGTAGGTATTTTTCCCCGGGCAATCAAGTCAAAACTGCGGGTTGGCAGCGCCACCCTTGCGAAGGTTTTGAGTTGAATCTTCGCAAGAATACCTGGCATGGCGGCACGAAAATCTGGCCAGCGTCACAACCGTGGCCTTCGAATTAGCGTAAAACGGTCAGACAGCGACGTAGGTCCCGATGCCGGCGGCGATCAAATCCCGTGCTTCATTAAAAAGCTCCGTCCGCGTAACCACCACTTTGTTGCCGGCGCGCAGGACCCGGCCCTCTGAAATGAAGTATTTCCCCTTGCCGGGACGCAGATAGTCGACTCTTAGATCGATGGTACCGAACGTGGCGAGGCGCTGCAGCTTTGCCTGATCAGGGATGTCACCCATCTTTTTTACCTGGCCGAGGAATGCAGTCATGCCGCCTGTAACGTCCAGCACCGAAGCGATGACGCCGCCGTGCAGAATCCCCTGCATGAAGTTTCCAACCAACTCCTCCCGCATATCGATTCGGACTTTTGCACAATCAAAGTCCAAACTTTCGATGTGCATTCCCAAAAGTTTGTTGAATGGAATGTTGTCGACAAAAATATCTTCAACCTGCCGAACCAGTTTGTCGAAATTTGAAACTTTTGGGGACATTCTACACTCCTTGTTCGAAATCTTCGCATGGCCAAGTTACAATCGGTCTCATTGAAAAGCTATCTCCTGTACTCTTCGAACTAAATCTGCATCAACGATATCCGTAAGGTCGCCTGTATTAACATTCAATCGTTTTAACAGATCAAAGTCCGCTTCTGTCAATTGTCCATCCTGGTTCGTATCCTCAGTTACCGAGATTATGAGATCGCCTGTTTTCATCTCAGGGAAAACATAATTAACCTGTCCATGTGGAAATTCGAGACGTCTCAGATTCTTACCGGTCAAGTCTGACAGGTAAAGATGCTGTTTGTCATCCATGTACACCCGTCATCGTTATTCGTGTCCTCCTCCACAACCAGATAGTAAATGAATCTTCCTTTTTCAGTGGCCGGAAAAGCAAACATCACAATTAACAACTTCCGATCAAAAAAGAAGGTGCGCATCCGAACCATCATATTTATAGAAAAAGAGGTTGTTAAAAGGACCGTAAGAAGCCGCGTACAAATTGGCCCAATACGGTAGGCGCACTTGAGATGCCTGAGGCCGATCCAAATCTCTCTGTGAGAACGGTAAGACCCAATAATCTACCGATTCAATTAGCTTGGGGGATTCAATCTTGATGGCTTGCAGCCGCAAACCTTTCTCTTTGGCCTTCTCCAGCTTTTCGCCAACAATCAATCCGGGACGACGCGGTTTGGGTCGCGGTCGAAACATGGCGTGAATATGAGGATAGATTGAAAACCAAACAAAAACGAGAAAGACAACACCGTTTATCGACCATATCGTTTTAAGAAACTTTACCAACCTTGGCATTCCCTACACTCCTCAGGCAAGCAACGCGCCTCGGAAATGCGTCGCACATGAAAGCTCATTCTTCGGCAAACGCAGAGAAATTCACCTTGAAGAAAATCGAATACAGGGTCGGCACAAGCCCTAAAGTCAGCACCGTGGCAAACATTAGCCCGAACAAGATTGCCACTGCCATGGCCGCGAACATGGGGCCGCCGCCCAGCCACAGCGGCACCAGGCCGCCGACGGTAGTGGCGGTGGTGAGCAAGATGGGCCGCAGCCGGCGCTGCGCCGATTCCACCACCGCATGTGCCGGATCCAAGCCATTTTCTTCGATCTCGATCTTAATGCGATCGATGAGAACAATGGCGTTGTTGATCACGATGCCAGCGAGTGCAATTATGCCCAGGAGAGCGACAAAACCGAGTGGCTCCTGTGTGATCACCAGACCGATAAATACGCCAATGAGACCGAAGGGAATCGTCAACAAGATGATGGCAGGCCGGCGTAGCGAATCGAATTGCCCCACCAGCAGTAGAACGATAAGCAGGCCGGCGATGGGTAGTTTTACCATGATGGAGTCATTTGCTTTGCCGGATGCCTCGATTTCACCACCGAGCTCATACTTGTACCCAATCGGCCAGATTGTACTTTCCTCACTGAGCCACGCCCCAATTTCATTGGCGATGGCGATGGCGTTGTAACCGGGAAACAACTGCGCATCGACGGTCACGGTCTTGAGCCGGTCGCGGCGCAGAATCTTTGCTGGCTGAAACTGAACCTCGACGTCCGCCACTTGTTTGAGCGGCACGGCCTGGCCCGTCGCCTGAACATAAATATTGTGGCTTTCCAGCTTACCAACATCTTTGCGGTCCGCGGCGATGGAGCGCAACACAACCGGGATGACCTCGTCGCCCTCACGATAATCGGTGGTTTCGATGCCACTCATGATGGATTGTAGTGAAATTGCAATATCCTGGCTCGTTAAACCTGCGCGCTGGGCACGAGGCTGGTTGATTCGTACAAAAAGCTTCTTGGTGCGCTGGCCCCAATTATCGGTGATGTCCTTTGTTCCCTGAATTCGGCCCAGCCTTTCCTTCATCTGCTCAACAATCTCAAACACCTTATCGATATCCTTGCCGGAGATACGAACCTGCACCGGGGCATCGACGGGCGGCCCAAGCGCCAGAGGCGCGAATTTCGCAGTTAGGTCCGGGAAATTGCTGCGGCAATAGCGCTCGAGTTTGGGAATGAGCACCGAATCCATTATCTCTCGACTGGTCAGATTGAATATCAAGTAAGCAAACTCAGGGCTTGGCGGCTCCGGGCCATAACCAAGATTGTATCTCGGCGCGCCGCTGCCAATAAACGCACACCAGGTGAGGACACCTCGATCGCTTGCGTGAGCGTCTTTGCCGGGCACGACTTGCAGCTCTGATTTAATGAAAGCATCAAGCTCGGAAACCATCTTTTCTGTTTTCGCCAGAGGCGTTCCCACCGGCAGCCTGAGCTCACCATACATGACCGGCTTATCGTTGGCGGGAAAGAAGATTTTCGGAATGAACGGCGTCAATTGCAGGGCGGCGATCAAAAGAATGACAGCGCCGACCACCGTCAGCATTGGATGACGCAGCAAAAGCAGCAGAGTTTTGCGATAGGTACGGTAGAACTTTGAGTTGAACCCCTTATCTTGTGCATTTGGCTTAACTCTGATGAAAAGGACGCACAAAAGCGGCGTCATCGTCAAAGCCAGGATCCACGAGCTTATCAGCGTAATCGTGACCACCTCGAAGATGGGCGACGTGTATTCGCCAACCGTTGACTCGGCAAGATAGATCGGCAAGAAGGCCGCCGCTGTCGTGAGCGAGGAAACCAGGAGTGGAATCCGCAACTCCCGGGCGGAGTCGAACGCTGCTTTCATGGCGGGCTTGCCTTCCTCCATTTGCACCATAATGGATTCCGACATGACAATCGCATTATCCACCAACATGCCGAGGGCAATGATCAGCGCTGCCAGCGACATTTGATCCAGCCCGATATCCAGAAATCCCATGATCAGAAGCGCCATCACCATGGCCATAGGAATGAGGCTGGCGATCACCAGACCCGTGCGCAGCCCCAGAAATACGAGCATCACAAGGATCACGATGCCCACAGCCTCGATGAGATTGATGACAAAATCATTCACTTTCTTGTCGACGAACCCAGGCTGAAAATACACAATGTTAAAGTCAATACCGATGGGATAAACGGACTTGAAGCGTGCCACCTGTTCCTGAACGGCATCACCGAGCGTGATGATGTTGCCGCCCGCGCGCATGCTGATTGCCAAAACCAGGGCAGGATTGCCATTGAAATTGACTTTAGACGTCGGCGGGTCGATGTAGCCACGTTTTACCTGAGTCACATCACCGAGATAGACCAGCCCCGACTGGCCCGGCAATTTGATGACGGTCCGGCTTAGTTCTTCCACCGACTCAAAATTACCACTCGGTTCAAGCACGATTTGCTCATCCTCGGTAAACAGCTCGCCGCCCGGGAAAATGATGTTTCGCGCTTCGATGATGCTCTTCATCTGTCCCGGCGAGACGCCCAACTCGGCCAGACGGGCATTGCTAAACTCGACAAAAACGCGTTCCTCCTGGGCGCCATAGATGTCTACTTTGGCAATCTCCTCAATCAGCAACAATTCATCCCGCACATTGTCTGCAATTTCTTTCATTTCGGCATACGTGAACCCTTCCCCGGTTAACGCGATCACCGTACCGAAAACATCACCGAACTCATCGTTCACGAACGGCCCGATGGTTTCGGATGGTAAATCACCCCTCGCATCGTCTACTTTCCGCCGCAGTTTGTCCCAAATGGGACGCATGTCTGAGTAGCTTTCTTTGATGTTGACTGTGATGATGGAAATGCCCGACTTTGAAGTACTACCCACGAAATCCAGCTCAGGCATCTCCTGAATTTTCTTCTCCAGCTTGTCCGTCAATAGCGACTCCACCCGCTCCGGACTCGCGCCCGGGAAAAATGTCCGAATCTGTGCTGCCCGGATAATGAAGCCCGGGTCTTCAGCCCGCGACATATTCTTGTAGCTCAGCAAACCAGACACCAAAATGAGAAGCAGCACCACGCCGGTGATTCTTCGTTTTTCCAGAGCAATTTTGGTTAAGTCCATGATTCAGTTGTCCATTGTATATTGATCAGTGTTTACTATTGGCGATTGCTACTCATCGGTTAACCCTGCAAATCTCAATCGTCAATTATCAATAATCAGTTCTAAAGCTTCACCAACTGTCCATCTTCGATCTTGCTAACTCCCGCAGTTACCACCAGGTCTCCGTCAGACAATCCACTGAGAATCTCGATACCTGCCGATGTCAGGTCGCCTATCTTCACGCCAATCCGGCTGACCTTGGCTGTGTCCCCGCTGACCGGCTCTACAACATAGACGAACCGCCCATCTCTGTCTTCTGCAACGGCGAAAGACGGGACAGTGATACGGTCATTCTCAGCACCTGACCCGAATTCAAAGGAGACTTCTGCCGCCATGCCTGAGCGTACTGAAGAATCTGCATCTATCAGGCGAGCCGTGACTGGGTAAGTGGTTGCAAACTCGGTGGCTGCTACGCCAACCTCTCGCACCGTGGCCTGAAAGGTCTTACCGGGCAGCGCATCGAACTTGACCGTAACAGAACTGCCCTGCTTGACTTGTGAGATCAACATTTCCGGGATAGCCAGTTGCACCTCGATTTGAGCGCCGGCCGTCATCATCACCACGGTCTGTCCCTGCTGAACATTTTCATTGACTTCAAGATAGACCGAAGCAATCGCGCCTTTGCTCGGTGCTTTTAGTCGGGTGTAACTGAACTGCAGTCGGGCGAGCTCCAACTTTTTTTGAGCAGACTCCACACTCGCTTTGGTTGATTCATGCGACGCTCTTGCAGCGTCGAGGTCACTTTTCGCGGCGTTTTTGTTTTCATAAAGACGGCGCACCCGTTCGTAGTCTGCTCTGGCCTTTTGCTGCTGGGCGATCGCTTGCGCCAACGCGGCATCAGCTTGCTGCGTAGCGAGTTGATAGTCCTCGGGGTCCAGCCGGGCGATCAACTGTCCTTTATTAACCCGGTCGCCAACCTTGACGGGTATAAGGTTAATCGTACCCGCCACTTTGAAACTCAGGTTGGACTCTACACCGGATTTGGCAGATCCTGAGAATGTCCGCAGTCGCCCGCCGCCGGTCGAATAGACCTCAACATAACGTACATGCCGAAGCACCTCCTCGACAGCCTGCTCCTTGCCACATGACAAGAATGGTAGAATCAGACAGAGGGAAACAAGGAAAACTTCAGGTTTCTTATGTCTTTTCATCATGCCTCCTTGAATGAAAAATTCTTTTCCGCAAAATGATGGCACTTTCGTTCGGACCTTGGTAAACCTCAGGCCGTCAACAGATGGTCTATCTGCCGCCGGTGGACACCCGCGCCTGTTCAAAAAATTTCCTCAGGCGAATGAACCAGTCGGTTCTCTCATCCTCAGTCGCAAAATAATAGAACCCGCCGGTAGAACGCTCCACCTCCATGAGATCAATGATGAAATCATAGACGGAATTGGCGGCAACGAGATCAGCGTTGAGTGAGGCGGTTTGCGCATCAAGTAAAACCAGAATGTCCAGTATGCCCTGAGCGTACGAGTCTGTGATCAGGTCAAGATTTTTTCTGGCGGCTTCGGCGGCATCCCGGGAAAGTTGAATCGCGGCCCGGGAGGCCCCGGCAACATGTAGCCCGGAACGCACACGCTGTTCGATTTTTTCTGCTGCCGACTGCCGGGTAAGCTTGAGATCTTTAAGTTCTTCGCTCGCACGTGCCCGGTCGGAAAACCGGGCGCCTCCTTCAAAAATGGGCAAAGATGCACTCAGCCCAATTGACCAGTCCGTGTCATCCGGTCGAGTGGCAGCGCCTGGCGGCAGACCAGAACCGGAGGAGCCGGCACCGCCCCTGTCGAACCTTCGCGTCACATCTGCCTGTAGGGCGATGGTAGGGGACCAGAACGAATTCCTCGTCGAGACAAGCTCGCGCTCTTTCGCTGAAATGGCGGCATCCAGGGCAAGAATCTCCGGCGAATTGGCAAGCCCTTCCTGCGACATGAACGAGCGAAAGAGCTTAAAAGACAGGAAATCATCATAATAGCCGAGCAGACCCTCCTGGCTGGCGCCGATTGATGGATCGTTCAGATCAACCTCCTCTGTCGCAAACGGTTCTTCAGCGGGCCGATGTAACAAACTGTTGAGTTGAATTTCTGCCACGTTGCGCTGCGCGATAGCATCAATGACACTGATTCGATCATTTGCAATCTGGCTTTCCCAACGAAACACCTCGGAGCGGCCGGAATAGCCGATGGCTTCCCGTACGCGGGCGAGT